>JAUZRN010000003.1 GCA_030950375.1 Rhodothermus sp.
CTACAGACGGTTCAACAATGGTAGCTATATACGAGTTTTAATCGCACCTTTTTGGTATTGAAACGCAAAAACGCAATCATAAAGTCGGGCGCTTTCTCAAGTTTTAATCGCACCTTTTTGGTATTGAAACAAGAGCAGCTGCCGCTCGTGCAGCAGCTTTTGCAGGCGTTTTAATCGCACCTTTTTGGTATTGAAACGGTGGGGTGGGCCGAAAATGGTGGGCGCAAAACTGCGGTTTTAATCGCACCTTTTTGGTATTGAAACACGATCGGGAGAAGCGCTACGAGAAGCGTATTTCCCGTTTTAATCGCACCTTTTTGGTATTGAAATGATGGTAGAGTTTTTGTAGTGAAGGCGGACAGTCGAGTTTTAATCGCACCTTTTTGGTCAGGCCGACAGGGCATAAATAGGGCAGTTGTTGCCCATCCTTGCACAGTTCACTGACGAAGGCATCCACTCCGGCAAGCGCTCCGCAGCAATAGCTGTTGCCTATTTTTCCACAGTTCACTGACCCCCAGACAACCAGTCCTGAAAGGCACGAAGCCGCTTCCGAAGGCGGTCAGGGCGGCCATGGCCGGGATAGCCGTCCACGCGATAGGCACGCAGCACGGTTTCAGGATCCGGCGGCGGAAGGCGATCCAGCGCGGCAGCGGCCTGACGGTAGGCTTCGCGGAAAGGAACGCCCTCAATTACGCGGCGCAATGCTTCGGCCGTGGCCAGCAGGGCCGGTGTGCAGGCAGCCTGCATCTGGTCGCGCCGGAAACGCAGACCGGGCAGAAGCTGTACCATGGCCGTGAGCAGATCGTGCGCCTGGAGGACGCAACGGATAATGGCTTCCTTGGTGAGCTGAAGGTCCCGATGGTACCCCGACGGTAGATTGGCCGGAAGCGTCAGCAATACGTTCAGCTCGGCCAGCAGGCGATGGTAGCCGGCCCGCACCAGCTCCAGCACATCCGGATTCTGTTTATGAGGCATAATGCTGCTACCCGTGCAAAACGCCGGGGGCAGCTCCACAAAGCCGAATTCCTGGCTGTTGAAGAGCACCAGGTCGGCGGCCATACGATTGAGCGTGGCGCCTACCTGCACGAGCGCATGGGCTACGTGCAGTTCCAGCTTACCGCGAGAAAGCTGGACAGCCGTTACGTGCAGCTGCAACTCACGAAAACCCAGACGCTGTGCCACTTCCTCGCGAGGCAGTTCCAGAAAAGGCACGCCGTAGCCGGCCGCGCTGCCCAGCGGCGAGACATCCACCTGGTCGTAGGAATGGCGTAGTGTGGCCAGATCGCTCAGGAGTAGTTCGGCATAGCCCAGCGCCCAGAGCCCGGCCGTCGAGGGCATGGCCTGCTGCAGATGGGTGTAGCCCGGCATAAGAGCGTCGTTGTACCGGGCACCCAGTTCGCAGAGCTGCTCAATCAGACGGGCTACCTGACGACCCGCTTCACGCAACCCGTCCTTCAAAAAAAGCCGAATTGCTGCCAGCACCTGGTCATTACGCGAGCGGCCTGTATGAATCTTTTTGCCCGTGTCGCCCAGCCGCTCGGTCAGGTACGTTTCGATCACGGTGTGCGCATCTTCGTCTTCCGGACGCACTCCCACACGACCGGCCGCCACCTCGGCCTTCAACGTGTCCAGTGCTTCCGAAATGGCCTGATACTCTTCGACAGACAGCACGCCGATCTGTGCAAGCCCGGCCGCATGAGCCCGCGTGCTTTCAATGTCGTAGGGCAGTAGCAGCGTGTCCCACCGGTAGTCTTCGCCGACGGTGAAACGCTGCACCCAGGCGGCAACGTTATGGCCTTTATCCCAGAGCATTACAGGCAGGCGTTTAGGTAGAAAAAACGCCTAAAGATACGATCGTACAGAGGCGTTCCGAGCTTCTCCTCTAAAGTAGCCAACGATTTTTGTCGATTCTTGCAGGGAAACCGAAGCTTTTCAACCGCTCAGCAGCATGAGAACCATGACTGTGTTTGCACGCCTGAAGCATAGTTCCATTCGGACCAAGATCATGCTGGCGCTGCTGTTCCCCCAGATTCTGGTCGTGGGCATGACGTTGTTGATCTGGCAGGGATTGCGTGAGCTGACCACGGCGCAGCGGGAAGTGTTGCGTGTGCATGCGGTGATGCAGCAAGCGCAGGCCCTGGCAACGGACCGAGCGGTCATCGAACAGAATGTGCTGGCCTATCTGCTAAGTGGTGAGGAACGATTCCAGCAGGCTTATCAGGAACGCTGGCAAGCTTTCGAGCAACGCATTGAGCAGCTCTTACAGACAGTATCGGACAATCCTCGACAGGTAGCGCTCCTGAAGCAACTGGCCGTAGCCGCACAGACCTGGAAACAGTCGCTCGACAGCCTACTGGCACGTCGGTTGGAAGCCGACGCTGGCCGATTACGCATGGGCCGGTTGGTTGCTGCAGCGGTGGTGCCTCGGGCCTGGCAGGAAACGTTATCGCAACGCATGGCTGCCATAGAGCAGGCGCTCATGGAAACAAAGCAGGCCTTGAATACGGAACGGCTGGCCCGTATGGAGCGGCGCGAGCGAATGATCTTCGTCGAAGTGCTGGTGGCGCTTTTGGCGATAGCTGTGGGGACTGGGTTGGCTTTCTGGGTGATTCGCCGTTCGGTTGTGCAACCCATTCAGGAGCTGGAGGCGGCAGCCCATCGCATCTCGGAAGGCGACCTGGAGACAACAGTGCCTGTGCAGGCAGAAGACGAAGTAGGCAGGCTGGCGCAAGCTTTCAACCAGATGGTAGCAGGTCTGCGACAGGCGATCGATGCACTTCAGCAAGAGAAAGCGAGCGTGGAACAGAAAGTCCGGGAGGCGGTGGCCGAGCTTGAGGCACAGCGGCGCTACCTGGACGAGAGCGTTGAGCATATGCTGACCCAGATGGAGCGCTTTGCCGAAGGAGATCTGACGGTACAGCTGGAGGTTCGGCAGAACGACGAGATCGGACGCCTTTATGAAGGCTTTAATCGAGCGGTGGCCAATATGCGACAGATACTGGTACGTGTGAGCGAAGCCATTGCCACGACCACAGAGGCTTCTGCGCAGATCAGCACTTCCAGTGAGGAGCTGGCTGCCTCGGCACAACAGCAGGCCGAGCAGGCTAATGAGGTGGCGGCGGCCATTGAAGAGATGGTGCGGACGATCGTTGAGAACGCCCGCAACGCCAGCGAAACAGCCGAGGTTGCCCGCGCCAACGGCGAACGAGCCCGTGAAGGCGAGCAGGTCGTGCGCGAAACTGTTGAAAAGATCCGTCAGATTGCACAGGTGGTGGGCGAGTCGGCGCAGACTGTGGAACGGCTTGGCGCCTCCAGCGAGCGCATTGGCGAAATCGTGCAAGTCATCAATGAGATTGCCGAGCAGACGAACCTGCTGGCGCTCAATGCCGCTATCGAAGCAGCCCGTGCTGGCGAACATGGACGAGGCTTTGCGGTGGTGGCCGACGAGGTGCGCAAGCTGGCTGAGCGTACGGCCCAGGCAACCAGAGAAATCGCGCAGATGATCGAAGACATTCGGAGCGAAACACAGGAAGCCGTCAAGGCCATCCGGCGAGGAAGCCGCGAAGTGGAAGAAGGCATCCGACTGGCAGACCAGACCGGCGCGGCGTTAACACAGATTGTCGAAGGAGCACAGCGCGTGCTGGACCGCGTTGCTCAGATTGCAGCAGCCAGCGAAGAGCAGTCTGCAACGAGTGATCAGATCAGTCAAAGTGTGGAAATGATTTCCAATCTGTCACACGAATCGGCGCGTGGGGTCGAGCAGATCGCGCGAGCAGCCGAAAACCTCAGCCGCCTTACGGACGAACTAAACCAGACAGTTCGGCAGTTCAGACTGGCACCGAGCGAGGCGGTGTCCCGCTCTGATGGCGCCGCTGTACACGTAACCTGAGCACAGAACAACCGACCGTCATCAGGGCGTTCCGTCGTGAATCGGACGCCCTGATTTTTTTTGAGCTGGATTTGCGTAACCGACCGCTGTACCGTAGTCTTCAGATGGTATCCAGACGTCACATTGGACACACCATGAGGCGAGGGTTTGTCATTCTTGTATTGGTTATCGTTGGGTTGACGAAAGCAACTATGGCACAGATCGATACGACGTGGGCCATTCACGACATGCGTCGGCCAAGACCACCGGTCGTGACGCCGGCCCCTTTCGAGCAGCCAACGGTGCCTCCTTCGGATGCTATCGTATTGTTCGACGGGACAGATCTCACGGCCTGGGAGCGAGTCGGAGGTGGACCGGCCGGATGGCGCGTGGTGGATGGCTATATGGAAGTAGTGCCTGGCAGCGGTAACCTTCAGACCCGACAGGCCTTTGGCGATGTACAGCTCCACCTCGAGTGGTCGGTACCCGAGGATGTAACGGGCGAAGGGCAGGGCCGTGGCAACAGCGGTGTCTTTTTGATGGGACGCTACGAGGTGCAGGTGCTCGACTCCTATCAGAATGACACGTATCCCGACGGTCAGGCGGCCGCTATCTATGGGCAGTATCCACCGCTGGTGAACGCAATGCGTCCACCAGGTCAATGGCAGACGTACGATATCGTGTTTCGGCGTCCCCGCTTTGATGCAGTGGGCAAACTGCTACAACCGGCGCGCCTGACGGTATTTCATAACGGAGTGCTTGTACAGGATTGCGCTGTGCTCACCGGCCCCACTGCTCATCGCGTCCGGCCTCCGTATAAACCGCATCCGGATCGTCTTCCGCTCATGCTGCAAGATCATGGCGACCGCGTGCGTTTCCGCAACATCTGGGTGCGGCCGCTTGAGTGAATCCATACAGGTCAGGTGGAGGGGGCAGCCAGCGCGTAGTAATGCCGAATGATGTCGCGATATACCTCAACGGCCCGTACCAGTTCGTCCAGTTCGATGTGCTCGCCACCGGTGTGAGAACGTTCGCTGGGACCCGGACCCAGTTTGACTGTGGGAATGTCGTGCAGGAAGATCCAGTCCGAGGCAGTTGGTGAACCAAAGGGACGGCTGCCCGGGTTGGCACGCAGGCAGGCCTGTACGATACGGGCATGGACCGGGGTGGCGACGGGAATGAACCGATCGCTGTGTACTTCGATCTCAGACTCGACGAGACCGGCCAGTAGCTGTACGATCTCGGCGTGCGTATAGGCTGGAGTTGTACGGATGTCGAGCGTGAACGTGCAGCGCTCCGGCACCACATTGTGAGCGGTGCCCCCCTGGATGGTAGTGACGGTCAGTGTAGGAGCGCCCAGGAAGGGATCGGCCCGCTCAAAGCGAAGCTGGCTCAGGCGCTGAATGTCGCGCGTGGCACGCAGGATGGCGTTGTCGCCCAGATGGGGTCGTGCGGCATGCGCAGTGCGCCCACGGGCGTGTAGCTTCAGGATCAGGAGTCCCTTCTGGGCCACGCAGGGTTGCAGGCGGGTGGGTTCCCCCACAATGGCCGCGTGGAGCGGAGGCAAATGCGGGCGCAGCGCCTCCAGTCCGTTATAGCCTCCACCGGTCTCCTCGCAAGCAGTCAGCGCCACGATGATCTGGCCATCCGGAGGCCGCCAGCCCTCTCGTGCCAGCGAAAGTAGCGCTATGATCATGGAAGCACCGCTGGCTTTGGCGTCGACCGTGCCCCGACCATAGAGTTTTCCATCTACTTCAACCGGCTCGAACGGATCGAACGGATGGTCGGCTGCCGGGGGAACAACATCCAGGTGTGAGTTCAGCAGCAGTCGATCGTTGCCTTCTCCTAACCAGAAATAGACATTATTATCTAGCCGGTGAACAGGCAGACCCGCTCGGCGCACGTAGTGCTCGACAAAGTCGGCGATTTCGGCTTCCTGATGGCTCAGCGATGGAAAACGAACGAGCGATTTGAGCAATTCGATAACTTCAGTGGCAGTCGTCTGTGAAATCGAACCTGACATGGGCAAATCCATTAAAATGACAGTGCCGGAAAAATGAATGGGACGGCCGCTTTGTTTCCCATGCGTGTTCGGTGAATATGGAACTGCAGGAGGTTTGCATTCAGCTCGAAGTACCGCCGGGTTATCGAGAGGGGGGGCGGTTAGATGCCTATCTGGCAAGGTTTCTGGCGCAGGCTTCGCGTACCAAAATTCAACGCGGCATCCGGGAAGGGCGGGTGACCGTCAACGGAGTAGTGGTGCAGAAGCCAGCCTACACGGTGCAGCCCGGCGACGTGATCACCCTGCGCATTCTGCGGCCGCCGCCCGTCGAGATTGTGCCCGAACCGATCCCGCTGGACATTATTTACGAGGATCCGTACTTGATTGTATTGAATAAGCAGGCGGGGTTGGTGGTACATCCCGCCCGGGGAAACCGATCAGGCACACTGGTCAATGCGCTGCTGCATCATATTGGCAGTGGACCGGTGCGTTTTGATCAAGAAGATGACCTGCCTGAAGATGATGAGGTAGGGTTGTCGATGGTCAGCACCGGTTCGACCGAAGCACGTCTGGAGGCGCCGCGCCCTGGCATTGTGCATCGATTGGACAAAGATACGACGGGTCTGATGGTGGTGGCCAAGGATGACGTAACGCATACCGGGTTGGCCCGTCAGTTTGAGCATCGGACAATTGCCCGCACCTATCTGGCCCTGGTCTGGGGGGTGCCCGATCCACCACAGGGGCGCATCGAGGCGCCGATCGGGCGTGATCCGCGTGATCGGCAGCGCATGGCTGTTGTGCCCGGGGGTCGGGGTAAACGGGCGGTAACGCACTATGAAGTGGTCGAGGCGTTGCCGGCTGCCGCACTGGTGCGTTTTCGGTTGGAGACGGGCCGTACGCATCAGATTCGCGTGCATGCCCGGCACATTGGGCATCCGGTGGTGGGAGATCCGACTTATGGCGGCTGTATTATCCGCTATGGTCCACGTACTTCTCGACGCAGAACATTCTACAGCGACCTGTTTACGCGGCTGAGGCGGCAGGCCCTGCATGCTCATACGTTGGGGTTCCGGCATCCGCGTACCGGGCAGTGGCTCGAATTTGAGGCGCCATTACCGGACGACATGGCCTGGGCGCTGGAGCAACTGCGCCAGGATCCGATATAAACCGGAAGAACAAGGTGCAGGCTGCTTCGTTCTACGCCGTTCAGAACGAGGGGAAATGAACCGACCATGATTGGCTTTCGTAAGCAACGGCGTTCGGAAGCATCGACGACTTCGGCGGTGGCCGACACGCGAGTAGAACCTGCTATGCAGACGTCAACGTCGCAGATTCATCAGCTCCTGGCTCCCGAAACGATTCGCGTGGGGTTGCCGGGCCATACCAAGGAAGAGGTGCTCAATCAGCTGATTGAGTTATTGCGGGGGCATCCGGCTGTACGTGACCTGGAAGCCGTACGTCAGGCGGTGCTGGCGCGTGAGCGTATGATGTCAACCGGTGTCGGAAAGGGGCTGGGGCTGCCGCATGCGAAAACACCGGCAGTGACGGCCACGGTAGCCGCCTTTGCCATTACGGCCGAGCCGGTTGACTTCGATGCCATCGATCAGCAGCCGGTGCGGCTGCTTTTTTTGCTGGTAGGGCCGGAAGCGGCCAAGTCGCAGCATATCAAGCTGCTCAGCCGCATTTCGCGCCTGATGAACCGGGATGGCTTTCGGACGCGCTTGCTCAAAGCGCACACGCCTGAAGAAGTGCTGCACCTCTTTGAAGAAGGAGAGTCGCAACTGGTTGATCAATGAGCCTGGAGCCAACGCTTCGTAGCATCCGGGGCACCTTCGACATCCTGCCACAGGATGGGCGAGGTGACGGCATCCACGAAGTACCCAGCCATGCCTGGCAGCATGTTGAACAGGTAGTCCGAGAGGTACTCGAGCGCTTTAACTTCCGAGAAATCCGCACGCCAATACTGGAGCCTACCGAGCTTATTGCACGTGGAGTTGGCCAGCTGACCGACATCGTTACCAAAGAAATGTTCGCCTTTCAGCGTGGCGATACGCACTACGTGCTCCGCCCCGAGGTGACGGCGCCTGTCATGCGGGCGTATCTGCAGCATCGGCTGGATCAACAGGGAGCGATTCAGAAGCTCTATTATATCGGACCGTGTTTCCGCGCAGAGAACCCTCAGAAAGGCCGCTATCGGCAGTTTCACCAGTTCGGCGTCGAACTGATCGGCGCTGCAACGCCCGAGGCCGATGCCGAAGTGATCGCAGCCATGATGGCTGTCTATGAAGCCTTTGGCCTGCGTAATCTCCGGCTTCGCATCAACACGCTGGGGGATGCCGAAAGTCGGCCCCGCTACCGGGAGGCATTGCAGGCGTACCTGCGTCCGCTGGCCGATCAACTTACGCCCACCAGCCGGCAGCGCCTGGAGACGAATCCGTTGCGCATTCTGGACACGAAAGACGAACGAGAGCGCCGGTTGCTTGAAAACGCCCCCCGGATTCTTGAGTTTATCGATGAAAAGGGGCGGGCACACTACGAGGCGGTCAAAGACCACCTGCAGACCCTGGGAATCACTTTCGAAGAAGATCCTTACCTGGTACGAGGACTGGATTATTATACGCATACGACATTCGAGCTGGAAAGCCCGGATCTGGGGGCGCAAAGTGCGTTGGCCGGGGGAGGGCGCTACGACCTGCTGGCGGTCGACCTGGGCCATGAAGCACCGGTGCCGGCTGTAGGCTTTGCGGCAGGCTTTGAGCGGCTGTTCATTGCTCTGCAGGCACAGGGATATGCCTTTCCGGAAGCGCCTGGTCTGGATGCTTACCTGGTGTCGCTGGGCGAGACGGCGGTACGCTGGGCCCTGAAGCAAGCTCAGACGTTGCGCAAGGCCGGTCTGCGGGTTGATCTGGATCTGAAAGGCCGCTCGATGAAAGCACAAATGCGCGAGGCCAACCGTCAGCAGGCCCTTTATGCCGTCATCGTCGGGGAGCGCGAGTTGGCGCAGGGACGGGTTGTTGTGCGTGATATGCAATCCGGCCAGCAGCAGGAAATACCGATGGAAGAGCTGGCCGACTTTTTGAAAGGAGCTGTGCGTGTTGCATCATCCTAACTGAGTTGCCATGTATCCGCGACTGAGCGACCTGTTCAAGGATCTGCTGGGCATCGAACTGCCATTTCCCATTTATTCATTCGGGGCCATGGTGGCTGTAGCAGTGCTGGTGGCCACCTGGCTGACGGCCCGGGAGCTGGACCGGCGCTACCGGGTCGGCGAGATCGGTGGCGTACGCGTTCGTGAGCGGGACAGCCGGGGCCGCATGCGTACGCGTCAGACCAGCCCCTCGGCCGTGGTCGGCACAATGACGCTGGTAGCCGTCGGCTTTGGCTTTGTGGGGGCCAAAATCTTCCATATTCTGGAGAACCTGGATACCTTTGTGCTGGACCCGCTGGGCATGATTTTTTCGACAGGTGGCTTCACCTTCTATGGCGGGTTGATCTTTGGGGCCTTGGGCGTGGTCTGGTATGCCCGCAAAAAAGGTATTTCCGTACCGGTGTTGGCCGATGCGGCTGCGCCCGGATTGATGCTGGCCTATGGAATTGGACGCATCGGGTGTCATCTGGCCGGTGATGGCGACTGGGGCATTGCCGCCAACCTGGCGGCCAAGCCGGACTGGCTACCAATGTGGCTCTGGGCCGAAAGCTATCCTCATGCTATTATTGGACCACCGCCTCAGCCTGTCTATCCCACCTCGCTGTACGAGTTTGCTATGGCGGCCGTGTTGTTCGGGGTGCTCTGGGTGCTTCGTAAGCATCCGTTTCGGCCAGGATGGCTTTTCTCGCTTTACCTGGTCTTCAATGGTCTGGAGCGTTTTCTGATTGAGCAGATTCGGGTAAATAACCGCTTCGATTTGTTGGGGCTTTCGGTGACGCAGGCGGAAGTGATTGCCGTACTGCTCATGGTAGGAGGGGTAGTGGGGGTGATCTGGCACTGGCGTCGTGCTGAAACAGCGCCAGCGCCTTCGACCGAAGTGCAGGCTAGTTAACGGAGCAGGGCCAGAGGATCAAAACGCCGCAACCAGCCCGTCAGGCTGTAGCGGTCACGCCGAGCGGGGAGCACTTCGTGTGGGATCGTATCGCTGCGAAAGCCGACCAGCAAGCCGCCTTCGGGAAGCAGCTCGATGCCTTGGGTCGGGGCCTCGGGATCAGGATAGAGCCGGAGCTGACCGCCGTCTTCCGGTCGCCAGTCGGGATTCAGGTACAGCACCAGTGTGATCAGGCGGAGAGTACGGCCCTGGTGCTGATCCAGATGCCGCTGGTAGAAGCTACCGGGAGGATAAATAGCCAGATGTGCTTCCGCATCATGAAGGCTGAGGAAGAGCGTTTCGTTGAGACGTCGCCGCAGGCGGTCAATGACCTGCCAGTAAACGGCCTGGGCGGGGGAAGGCCGAGTGGGATCCAGCCAGTAGATACGGTCGCCGCGAATGTCGCGTCGTACCGTCTGCGTGGCACCATGTCCGACAGCAGCCGGCCGAAAAGCCCCAGCGTGGTCCAGCGTCTGGGCTTCCTGATAGAGTGCTCGGATCTGTTCAGGCGTGAAGGCTGCCATCGTGGTAGCCCAGCCCTGCTGAGCCAGCGTTTCGATAAAGCCATCCAGCCAATTGGCCATACGTAGTGCCTGTCGAGGTGTCTGATGCACAGACATAATCGATATGAGGGAAAGGTTCCCGGCTTTTTACAGGCCGTTTTAAAACTTTCACAGCGGCTTTGTCGTGGAAAGGCGCGGCATAAAACGACGGATCCTTGATTGAGCAAATAGATGATGAGTCCCCTGCTCAGTTTATTGCTATTAGTTGTCGGTGGCCTGTTGCTGTATCTGGGAGCGGAAGGATTGATCCGGGGGAGTGTGGCGCTGGCTTTGCGGCTGGGGCTGACGCCCCTGGTGGTTGGGCTGACTGTGGTGGCTTTTGGAACAAGCAGCCCGGAGCTGGGCGTGAGCCTGCGAGCCGCATTGAAGGGGAGTCCGGATCTGGCGGTGGGCAATGTGGTGGGATCAAATATAGCGAACCTGGCACTGATTCTGGGAGTGGCTGCGGCCATACGTCCCATTCGCATTCAACTGCAACTGGTGCGCTTCGACGTGCCGGTAGCTATCGGATGCACGCTGCTGATGCTCTGGATGTTACAGGACCACCGTATCGGGCGAGGAGAAGGGGCCGTGCTGGTTGGGCTGCTGGTGCTGTATTTGTTGGCCAGCTTCTGGATTGCCCGGCGGACCAATCAGACGATGATGCTGGATGTGCCAGCACGGCCTTCTCGCAGCGTCTGGCTGGATCTGCTGTTTACGGTGGGGGGGTTAGCCGTGCTGCTTACAGGAGCGGAGCTGTTTGTGGACGGAGCTGTAGCGTTGGCGCGGGTGCTGAAAGTAAGCGAAGCCGTGATCGGATTGAGCGTGGTGGCGGTGGGAACGAGTTTGCCGGAACTGGCAACAACCATCGTCGCGGCGATTCGAAAAGAAGCGGATCTGGCTGTGGGGAATATCGTGGGATCAAATATTTTCAATATTCTGTCCATTCTGGGACTGACGGCCCTGGTGCATCCCATTCAGAGCAGTGGTCTGCGCACGCTGGACCTGGCTGTAATGACCGGCGTGACCCTGCTGATCTTGCCACTTTTCTGGAGTCGATTCCGGATGGTGCGTTGGGAAGGCGGCCTGCTGTTGTTGATCTACGCGGCTTACCTCTACACCTTGGCGCCCTGAGGATTGGTGGGCAATGCAGGGTAGGGGGCACGCCTTATTTGCGTTTCGGCTGTTTTTCCCGGATATTTTTGGGGATGACGTACCATTTGCTTGAGGGGTCATGGTCTGGCTGAGTCGTCGCCGCCGACGGGAACTGCTGCTGGCCCTGGGAATCCTGCTGGGCTTTACTGTGCTGATGATCCTGATCGGGATCCTGGCCGGCTGAACCAAAAAGCGGCGTCCCGTACGGGACGCCGCTACGTCGGGTGCTTGTACCGGGAAGCGTTAGACTTCCTCGGGAGCATAAATGTCCTTCAGGAGCGCCTGCAGCTTGGTACGCCCCCGGTTAATGCGGCTCTTGACCGTGCCCATGGGCAACCCGGTGATCTGAGCGATCTCCTCATAGGTGAGCTGCTGCACGTCGCGCAGCACCACTACTTCGCGGAAGTCGGGAGGGATGCTGCTGAGCGCTTCCTGAATGTACTTGTCCTGGATAATGCTTTCCGCGTGCTTGTCCGGCGCAAATGTTTCGTCAGGTAAAGCAATTTCGTACTCCTCGTCGTCACGGTTGACCGACTGAATAGAATAGACACGCCGCCGCTTGCGCTTTCGGTACTCCGAGCGGGCCAAATTACCGGCAATCGTATACAGCCAGGTTGAGAATTTGGCAATGCGCTGGTAGGAGTGCCGATTGCGGTAAACGCGCAGGAAGGTTTCCTGCAGGAGGTCCTCGCAGCGACGAGCATCGCCCAGGAACCCGTAGAGGTAGTGCATCAGCCGCTCGGAGTAGCGCTCTACCAGGATGTTGAACGCCTCAACAGTGCCGGCCTGAAACTGCTCCATGAGATCCTCATCGCTCATCTGCTGGAGGAGCGCCAGGCGGTCCTGCTGCTCGGCTTCCTCCGAACGCGGACGCTGTGCCTTCTTGACAATACGTGTTCTATGCAGCACGGTTATGTCTGATCCGGTTTGGTTTAAAATCCTACAGACTCTCCAATATATACGATCAGGATTTAAAAAGGTGCAAAAATCGTATTAATTTTGAAAAACTTATATTCCAGTTCAGGAACGACTTTCTAAGTTTACGGCACGTGGGTTATCGAAATTGTAACGATGTGAGGGAGGGATTCGTATCTCACAGGGTTTTTGCAAAACCTATGCGTAAAAGCCATGAAAGCATTGCTGATCGTAGTACTGATGGTAGGGCTGCCGGCTTTTTCGAAAAGTTTGCAGCCAGAAGCTCATGAAGCTTCGGACACAGCGCGAGTTGTGCTGGCCATTCATGGGGGTGCCGGGACTATCACGCGGGATCGTATGACGCCTGAGCGAGAGCAACGGTACCGGGCCGTATTACGCGAAGCGCTGGAAGCTGGCTACCAGGTCCTTGAGGAAGGGGGGACCAGTCTGGATGCGGTGGTAGCCGCCATTCGCATTCTGGAGGATTCGCCGCTGTTTAATGCCGGGCGGGGGGCGGTCCTGACCAGCGAGGGCACGGCCGAACTGGATGCCTCCATCATGGAGGGGCATACGCTCCAGGCCGGTGCGGTGGCAGGCGTTAAGACCGTCAAGAATCCGATCTTGCTGGCGCGACGGGTGATGGAAGCATCGCCGCATGTGATGCTGGTTGGACGCGGTGCCGAGACGTTTGCGCAGGAACAGGAGCTGGAACAGGTGCCTAACGAATACTTCATCCTGCCCCACCGTCGTGAGCAACTACGACGCATGCGGGAGCGGGGCATGGGGGCTGTTCCCGAGCTGCAGGAACATACCTATGGCACAGTCGGTGCCGTGGCACTGGATCGTTATGGTAATCTGGCAGCCGGCACCTCGACGGGCGGTATTATGGGAAAACGGTTCGGAAGGGTTGGAGACTCGCCGATTATTGGAGCAGGAACGTACGCAGACAATGCGGCCTGTGCTATTTCGGCTACCGGGCAGGGCGAGTACTTTATCCGTGCTGCCATTGCCCATGAAATTGTAGCGCTGATGAAATATGCCGGCCTGACCGTTGAACAGGCAGCTGCTGCGGTCATCCATGGTACGCTGACGCATATGGGAGGCAGCGGTGGGGTCATTGCGCTGGACCGCAACGGACGGCTGGCTATGGTCTTCAATACGGAGGGCATGTATCGAGGCTACGTCGACGAGCACGGCCATATTACCATCCAGATCTATCGCGACTGAACGGCTATTTGTCCAGTTCATCGGACAGTCCTCCAGTTTTCCGGGGCAAAGGGCACGGTGGTGTGCCCTTTGCCTTTTTTATCGGGTGAAGCCGTTTCAACCAGATCCCTTACCGCCATGCGTATCCGATCGGTTGCAGGACTGGCCATGCTCAGCCTTGTCATGCTTACGAGTGCCTGTGAAGGGCCAGCGGGGCCCCCAGGCCCCCCAGGCAATGCCAACGTGATTTCGTTTTCATTCATCTTGAATCCCGAAGCGCTTCAATACAACGGGCCGGTCGCCTCAGTTGGATACGACATGCCGGAGATTACCCCCAGCGTGGTGGAAGGCGGAGCGGTGCTGCTTTACTTTTACGAGCAGGGTACCTGGACGGCGCTGCCCTACACGTTTGTCTATGAGTCGCCCGATCTGCCGGCGGTGGATTTTACCGTGGTTCTGGGCTATGCATTTGAAGTAGGCTTTCTGGAAGTTTTTTATGAAGCTTCGACCGATGCAATAGACCTGCGGGAACTTGTGCTGGTCCAGACACCCCGCCAGCTTAAAGTGGTAATCATTGACGGGATGGCCGCAGCCAAAGCCCCGGTCAATCTGCAAGATTATGAAGCAGTCAGGGCCTATTTCGGCTTGAAGGACTGAGGTCGTTACCGGATCGTTACACCACAACAGAGGGTGTGCGTAGCATTTGCTCCCACGAATGGTTTTCTTCCCTGCTTGTGGCAAGTGTCACTGGATACGGTTATCCCCATGCGTACAGTTTTTAGCTACAGCATACTGGTCGCTGGACTTTGGTTGGGAGCAGCCTGTCAGCAGCCGGCTTCACCGCCGGTCGAGGTACCCGCAGGGCCCGAAGTTTCGCGGGCTGTTGCTGTGCTCTACCCGACCGATGGCCATCAGGTGACCGGGGTGGTGCATTTTACGCAGACGGCCGAAGGCATCCAGATCGAGGCAACCGTTTCAGGATTGACCCCGGGGCTGCATGGCTTTCATATTCATGAATGGGGTGATTGCAGTGCGCCAGATGCTACTTCGGCGGGCGGCCACTTTAATCCTACCAACCAGCCGCACGGGGCGCCGGATAGCGCAACGCGGCACGTAGGGGATCTGGGGAACCTGGAGGCCGACGAGGACGGCATGGCCCGCTACAGCCGTGTCGATACGGTGGTGGCCCTCAGCGGGCCGCGTTCCATCATTGGTCGGGCCGTTGTCGTGCATGCCGCGGAGGATGACCTGACGTCACAGCCTACGGGCAATGCGGGCGGACGGCTGGCTTGCGGCGTGATTGGTATCGCTGCGCCAGCAACGGAATAGTTCGTTACCTGGCCGAGGAGACCGAGCAATTTCCGAGCTACGCGAGCAGTGGTAGTATGTGTTTGCCTTGAACAGACTCCGGCACAATCTTCGAGCTGAGGGCGCATCAGGACCACTGAAGATCAGCGGAGCCGTCTGCCGTGTGCGTGTCGCACTACAGCTGCTGGTCCGGTGAAGTCTAACATAATACGAGTGCTCGGGTATCATGGTGCATGTACGCGGCATCCCATGACCTCCGTCTTGTATCTTCAGGAACAGGCCTCAAGGCTTCATGGGAGCCGTAGCGTATGGCATCCCCTCGGGCCCTTCGGGCCAGCTTCCCCTGAGAAAAGGGAGGCATTTTTTTGTGGCCTCCTCAGTCGCTTCGCGATAGCTCCTCCGGGCGGTGGGAGTTGTGTTTACGGACTGCGGCTGGCAGTGGAGGGAGGCGCTGGCGCCTGCTGCTTGTGTACTGCCCTCTCCCTGCCCGGGAGAGGGAAAGGGGGAAGGTTCTGATTGCTGGCGCCGATGTTCGGGAAGCGGGCGTTGGCGGTTAGAGCCGCTCATTCTTCGGGCTGGAACCCAGGTGCAACTGTGGTGCGCCCCTTCTGGATAGACAGCGTCCTGCCCACCCTGTAGAGGCGGACCGCTGTGTTTGCCCTGTTGTGCCTGTGGATCATGTCGGACGCATGGGGTGTTGCGCCATCATGCACCAGTAAATAAGCGCGCACATATAATTGACCGCGGACAGCCTCTGCTGCGGTCCGTGCGTACCGATTACGGGCGGAATGAACCGAACTGTCCGGTCTGCGACCTGAGAACTGAGATGACGCAGATGGTCGTCTTCACCATGTCTGGCGCGAGGAGAAGGTGCAGGTGAATGCGGCCGACAACGGACGTCTCTATGCCGCCGGGCATCTGCACGGTAGCACTGGTGCGCAGTGCAGTCCTGGTCCGCAGCACCACTGGAGAGGCCGGCGGGTTCCGACAGGCTCCGGCCTGGCTTCTTCGCCGGAGGAGCTCTGCGAACGCGTTCTCAAGTGAAATACCGGGCACCTGAACTATAGGCCGGGATCAGCGGTGCCATCGCCAGATCGTAACGGTGGTGTCGTAGGCGGCATAGATCAAGGTATCCTTCACATCGATCAGGCCCTTGATGCTGTCCGGCACGGGTATCGAAAATTGATAGTCGCCGGTATGGGCATCGTAGACATCGATGTACGGTCGGCCATCCTTTCCTTCGGTCCAGGTGTAGAGTCGGTCGCTCTCTACCGTAAGTTCGTAGGTAACGATCGGCGCCGAACGATCCACGTATTCGGTAGCGCCTCGGCGAATCAGCCGGGGTATCGGGACAGGTTCGATGGTCTGTCGGTGGAATTTCAGCCGTCCGTCCGGATAAAAAGCTGTCAGCCACCCGATGCGCCGAGGCGCGTAGACGAAGAAGCTGTCGGCTCCGGTGATCCTGCCGTCCAGCAGCAGGCTGTTGGCAGCCTGGTGCTCAAGAAATTCCCCGAAGCGGCGCAGCAAACGGAGCCGATAGCTTTCGTCCGATTTACGCTCCAGCCGATAGACCTCGAACAGGGCATCGGAACGGGCGTGTAGCAACTGAACAACGAGTAGGTCTCGGGAAAGCAGAGCGATTCTATATGGGCGAAGTTTGGGGGTCAGTGAAGCCATCAGGCGTCCATGGGCATCGAACAGAGTGATGCGTGCATTTATGGCATCGCATACGAAGACGCGTCCCTGTCCGTCGACCTCGAAGTCGGTGACCATCTGGAAGGCCCCTGGTTCCTCTCCGGCGCCGCGCCCATAGGTCTGGATCAGTCGTCCTGTTTCCAGGTCGAATCGAAGTACCTGCTGCCGACCGCGGTCGAACACGTACACAGTGCCTTCCGGACCAGCTCGGATGAGGTCCGCGTTGTAGAAGAACGTTTCCGGGCGGTCCCCAAAAATACGCCACAGGACTACCTGTACCGGCTGAGACCGGCGTGCAGTAAGCGTTTGCGGCCGGGGTGGCGGAAGGCGCTCAGACAGCGTCGGGTTGCCGGGACCTGAAGACGAAAGCGTCGCCAGCAACCCGACGAAGACTATTACAGAGAGTGCTCCGAGGACCTGAATGAGACGTCGCCGCATGGTAACATTTGCTTACTCTCTATCATCATCTTCGTAAGTCTCTTGGGTTTCTTTGATTAACCCAAAAAGATACGACTTAACCTGTCGGCAACAAAGCGCACCGCTTCCTGGACAATTTGCCTCTGCACAGCTACCGGCACAGACCTCGGAAGGTGTCATCACCGCCACGGCATTCGCGACCACGTCTCTACGGGTTGATGCATCAAACAACAACAGGCTGCCCAGCAACGAAAGCATCAGGGCGATGGGAAGCAACAGGCGCTTCATGATGCACCTCCTTTGAGATTTGTGGTGCGCACCCGATGGGCCCCGGCCGGCTGCCGGGGGTGCGGGCCGGACGACCGGCTTCACCC
>JAUZRN010000004.1 GCA_030950375.1 Rhodothermus sp.
TTCTCCGCCCGACGAGGATTCTCCTCAATGCCTACCACCCGGTAGCCCACCTTGGCCTTCTCCACCGCAAAGGGCAACCCCACATACCCCAGACCTACTACCCCCACCACCGCCTCCTTCCGACGTATCCGCTCCAATAACGTGGCCTTGTCCACAACCAGTGATTCCATGCTCGTTTCAGCAAGCTTGTGGTATCGTCACAGGGCTTATCAGAAGCTGTGCCGAACCCACCCGCGACAGTTAAGATACGACGCTACAGCGTAGCCACATCGCAAGGTGAAACCATAAAAAAAGGGCCCGGTGCCCACCCCAAAAGCACCGGGCCTGCGCGCCTCATCCACCGAGGGAACCTGTGTTCAGGGACGGCTGCTGGCACGAACGTCCCCCGTGAACCACCACCCCACAAACCGTGGATGACCCCGTCATTCCAGGATATCGGCACTACGTAGAAGAACTTAAGGGAACTTTCAGGCTCCTATAAAAAGGAAGTTTTCTTCAACCCATTCCTTTGACGCTTTCGCACTTCCTTTCTGGTATCGGAGCCACCATCCTGTCAGCAGCAGCGCACTACCGAGCCACAGCAGCTTGAGCATGGGTTTATCGCTTTTCGTTAGACGGTCTGTTACTTTTGAACTTTCTTCAAAATGCGTACCATCGACCTCCATCGATGACTTTCACGCTGCGCATTCTCTTTCTGGGAGAACTTTTCCTCATTCTTTTCGTTTGGTGTGCAGAGTTTGCCAACAGGGTTGTTTATGATGCTTTCGTCTGTGCACCGCTGTTGCTGTTGTTGTTGTCCCCACCCGGTCGGGGGGGTAGCAGGTGCGTGTGCACTGGCGAAAGCAAATGCTGAGACTTAGAAAGACCTCCACGCCACGCACAGGTTACCCCTCCGGAAGCTTCCGTGAGGGGTTTTTTATTGGGCTAACAGGCTTTGTTTATGCTTATCGAGTCGATTCGGGAAATAGCTGACACGCGCTCGGACACCAGCACCGAGCTGATCCGCGCCATCGGGCACACGCCACTGATTCGGCTGTGGCGGATTACGCGTCACCTTCCAGAAACCGTGGCCGTCTACGTCAAAGCCGAGCACCTGAACCCTGGTGGCTCGGTGAAAGACCGACCGGCCCTCCGTATGGTGCTCGAAGGCCTGCGAAGCGGCGCCCTCCGTGAAGGACGGGTGCTTGTCGACGCCACCAGTGGCAATACCGGCATCGCCTATGCCATGTTGGGCGCGGCGCTCGGCTTCCCGGTGATGCTGGCCATGCCAGCAAACGCCTCACCGGAACGTAAGCGTATGCTGAAAGCCTACGGCGCCGAACTCGTTCTGACAGATCCCATGGAAGGCACCGACGGCGCCCAGCGCTACGTGCGGGAGCTGGTGCAACAGGATCCGGATCGCTACTTCTACCCCGATCAGTACAACAACGACGCCAACTGGCGGGCTCACTATGAAGGTACCGGTGTGGAGATCCTGGAGCAGACGAGAGGGCGCGTCACGCACTTTGTAGCTGGACTGGGCACAACCGGCACATTTGTCGGCGTCAGTCGGCGGCTGAAGACCCACAATCCAGCCATCCGTTGCTATGCGCTCCAGCCCGACTCGCCACTGCATGGCCTGGAAGGGCTCAAACATCTGGAAACGGCCATCGTCCCGGGCATCTACGATCCTTCGCTGGTTGATGAGCATCTGACCTGCTCGACTGAAGAGGCCTTTGAGGTGACCCGACGGCTGGCCCGCGAAGAAGGGCTGTTCGTCGGACCTTCATCCGGGGCCAATGTAGCAGCAGCCCTGCGCATTGCCGAGCAACTGGAACAGGGCGTGGTGGTCACCATCCTGTGCGATACCGGCGCCCGCTACCTGAGCGAATCATTCTGGGAAGAAACGCTATGAAAATCAAAGCTTCCTTACTGGCCCAGATCCGGGCCCATGGTGAGGCCACCTACCCTGAAGAGTGCTGTGGACTGCTGCTGGGCAAAAACGGTCCAGACGGCAATCATGTCCTGGCCCTCTATCCGGTAGTTAACCGTCATACCGAACAGCGCGAGCGGCGCTACACGATTGCCCCATCCGATTACCTGGCTGCTGAGCGGGCTGCCCGCCAGCAGGGACTTGAGGTTGTAGGCTTCTATCATTCCCATCCCGATCATCCAGCCCGGCCCTCGGCCACCGATCTGGCCGAAGCCACTTTTCCGGGCTACACCTATGTGATTGTTGCTGTGCATCGGGGCCAGGCCGGCGAACTCACCGCCTGGCATCTGACGCCCGACCGCACCCGATTCGAAGCCGAATCCATTGAAATAGAACCTGAAACAACCTCCGTCGATCAAACCTGAGCAACAACATGCGTACGACGACCGCTACCGTGACGATTCGGATTCCCACACCCCTGCGTGGTTTTACCAACAATCAAGCAGTCGTTGAAGTACAGGGCGCTACGGTGGGCGAAGCGTTGCAGCAATTGGTCGCGCAGTTTCCGCGGCTGAAGCCGCACTTGTTCAACGAGGAGGGACGCTTGCGTTCGTTTGTCAATATCTATCTGGGTGACGAAGACGTCCGCTATCTGCAACGTGAAGCAACGCCCCTGCAGCCGGGCGCCGAGCTTTCCATTGTACCTTCGGTTGCCGGTGGACACTTTTAACCAACCGGAAAATCCGCCATGGCTGTAACCACTGCCGATATTACGCTGACGCCCGAGGAACTCCGGCGCTACAGCCGCCATCTGATCCTGCCCGAAGTGGGCCTGGAAGGCCAGAAAAAGCTAAAGGCCGCTTCGGTGTTGCTGGTCGGTGCTGGTGGCTTGGGCTCGCCCCTGGCGCTGTATCTGGCAGCCGCGGGCGTAGGCCGTCTGGGGCTTGTCGACTTCGACGTGGTCGATGAAACGAACCTGCAGCGGCAGGTACTGCACGGCACCAAAGACGTCGGACGGCCCAAGCTGGAATCAGCGCGGGACCGCATCCTCGACATCAACCCCTACGTGCAGGTTGACCTCTACGAAACGCGGCTGACCAGCGAAAATGCCTTGGATATTATCAAGGAATACGACCTGGTAGCCGACGGGACCGACAACTTCCCGACGCGTTACCTGGTCAATGATGCCTGCGTCCTGGCGGGCAAGCCCAACGTTTATGCTTCGATCTTTCGGTTCGAGGGCCAGGTGTCAGTCTTCGGCACACCCGATGGGCCGTGCTACCGATGCCTTTATCCGGAGCCGCCTCCACCGGGACTGGTTCCTTCTTGCGCCGAAGGGGGCGTGCTGGGCGTGCTACCGGGCCTGGTCGGCACTATTCAGGCTACTGAGGTTATCAAGATGATCCTTGGGATCGGTACGCCACTTATTGGCCGGCTGCTGCTTATCGATGCACTGCACATGCAGTTCCGCACCCTGAAGGTGCGAAAGAATCCCGACTGCCCGATCTGCGGTGAACATCGCACAATCCACGAATTGATTGATTATGAACAATTCTGCGGCCTGCCTTCCCGAAATGGTGAAACGGCCACCCAGTCGGCCGAAAGTGCAGTGCCTGAGATCACCGTACACGAACTCAAAGCTCGCCTGGAACGCGGCGATCGACCGATCATCCTGGATGTGCGTAAGCCCTATGAGGTGCAGATTGCCAGCATTGGACACGACGTACTGATTCCGGTTGACGAATTGTCGGAACGGCTTGCCGAACTGGAGCCGTACCGTGATCGGGAGATCGTCGTCTATTGCCGATCGGGCGCTCGATCGGCTCAGGCCACCAAGCTGCTCCGCGAAGCAGGCTTTCGGGACGTGAAAAACCTGAAAGGTGGTATTCTGGCCTGGAGTCAGGAAATCGATCCCAGCGTCCCCCAGTACTGAGCGTCCTGCCTCCGTGCACTGGCCCGGTCGCTCAAGCGGCCGGGCTTTTCTGTTGCGTTTCGGCGGCAGTCCCTACCGGCGAATCCAGAAAACGAGCCAGCAGGTCCGGTGTAGGCACCCGACACTGCTCCCGACGTCCGAACCAGCGATAGCGATTCCGGGCAATCCAGCGATACACGGCATCACGTAACGGTCGCGGCACCACAATCAGTCCATAAAGCAGTGGCCAGGGCCCTTTTAACCGTCGTAAAATGCGCAGTGCTGCCGTCGAATCCCGGTAGCAACGATCGTTTTCGATCAACACAATGCTGTCCATGTAGTCCGGTTGGAGTCCCAGACGTTCCAGGTACGGCCGTGCGGCCTCAGACTGCAGGGCCCCAAACTTGAAGTAGCCGGCTGGATCTCGATCCATGATAAAGTTGACAAACCCGTTGCACAGGTTGCACACCCCGTCAAACAGAACAATGCCATGTCGTGCCTTCTCAGGCGAACGCTGCGCCTTCATACACCGGTAGCGATGGATGTTGTTGTCACAAGTCGCTGTGCCATGGCCGCAAGCGCTGCCGCCTGCGCTTCAGCAGCGGCCACGCCCCGCTGAAAGATTTCCTCTTTCTCCTCCCAGAGACTGAGCATGCCGACATGCGACACGTCCGGTGTGATCAATACGTCCGGGCGACAGGTCTGAAGCCGGTAACCTTCCAATTGGGTTACCACGATTTCCATGGCGCGTCCCAGCACGTCAAACCCGTTGGGCTGCCGCCCGCTCCCCTCACGCCGGAACGTACGGGACAGCCGTTCGCTCCACATGCCCAGACTGATTCGTCGGCCTTCCCCTTCTGCCTCCCCATTCCGGCGACGTTTAACCGGAGAAGGCTCCAGAGCGGTGCGTTCCCGGTGCAGCCGAACGGCTATCGTGTAACGGGCGCCGTGATGCACCAGCGGACTGACCGGTACATTGTTACAGAGGCCTCCGTCAACCAGCAATCGTCCGTTGAGCTCCACCGGCGCAAAAATACCCGGAATGGCCGAAGAGGCCAACACGGCATCCACCACAGGTCCCCGACTGAAAATCACCTCTTTGCCACTTTCCAGGTCAGTCGCTACCACATAAAACGGCACGGGCAGATCCTCAAAGTGACAATCCTGAAGATGAACCCGGAGATATTCTCGGAGCGGTTCGCTTGAAATCAGCCCCTGGCCATCGAAACGCAGGGCAAAGAGCGTTCGTGTGCGCTGCTCCCGCATGAGCTGTTTCATCTGCGCTACCGAATAGCCAAAGGCATAAAAGGCCCCGATCAGGGCACCCGCACTACATCCGGCCACTACGCCCGGTCGCAATCCGTAACGCTCCAGCACGGAAAGCACACCGATATGCGCCCATCCACGCATGCCGCCACCCCCCAGCGCAAGCCCCAGCGCTGGCTGTACCGTTCGGGTGCGATCTTTTGCTTGCATAAATTCTGACGCACTGATTCAATTTGCGGACGTGTACCGCTAACCCTGATGAAAGATTCGCTGCACCCTATCTGCTTTGTTCGTATTTTAAGGGCCAGCATCATCTGGCCATTTTCTCATGGAGTTTCTCGGAGCGCTTACAGCAAGTCAGCCCATTCCAGGCGGCCTGGAGCTGCAGGCCGGTCCGGCGCGGCTGCGAATTCAGGCACTGCATGATGGCCTCTTCCGCATCTGGTTGCATCCGGACGGCCAGCCTTTTTCCACCCATCCGTTTTCCTATGCGGTACGGTCGGAGTGCTTTGCAGCTGCTCCTCCTTCCGTAACGTTCCACAGTAGCGGAGACCATCTGGTATTGACCCAGGGCGCCTGGCGTGTAGTGGTACAGCGCAATCCGGTGCGGCTCTGGTTCGAAGGCACTTCGGGCACCCCTCTGGCTGCCGACAGTTTCGGCCCAAGCTGGGAGTCCGACCGTATCGCCGTCTGGAAAAAACGCGTCGAAGGAGAACGCTTCTTTGGATTGGGCGAAAAAACCGGACCGCTTGCGCGCACCGGCCGCGCCTATGAAAACTGGAATACGGACGACTCGGGCTACAACACCCGGGACGATCCCCTCTACAAAACGATTCCGTTTTACCTGGCTCTCTGCCCGACCGCCGACCAGCATTTCGAAGCCTACGGCATCTTTTTCGACAATACGTTTCGTTCGTGGTTCGACTTTGGGGGTCGGGCCCCGGAGCATGTAAGCTTCGGAGCCGACGGAGGCGAGCTGGTTTATTACTTTCTGGCAGGCCCCACCCCGGCCGAGGTGTTGGCCCGCTATACGTGGCTGACCGGACGGTTTCCGCTCCCCCCTCGATGGGCCCTGGGCTATCACCAGAGCCGCTGGAGCTACTACCCGGAAGCAGTCGTAAAGGCACTGGTTGCGGAATTTCGAGCACGCCACCTGCCCCTCGACGTCGTGCACCTCGATATTCATTACATGGACGGCTACCGCATCTTTACCTGGGACCCGGCGCGTTTTCCCGATCCACACCGACTGGCCCGAGAGTTACGTCAACAGGGGGTTCGGCTGGTAACCATTGTAGATCCCGGCGTCAAGGTAGATCCGGGCTATCGTGTGCATGACGAAGGACTGGCTGAAAATGCATTTGTACGTTACCCGGATGGCCGTCCGTACGCAGGCAACGTCTGGCCAGGACGGTGTTACTTTCCAGACTTTACCGATCCAAAGGCACGGGCCTGGTTTGGACGATATGTAGGCGAATTCCTTCAGACAGGCATCGCGGGCTTCTGGTGCGACATGAACGAACCCGCTATATTCGGTGGCGGCACGATGCCCGACCTGGTCATGCACCAACTCGAAGGACGTGGCGGCACCCACCGGCAGGCGCACAACGTCTACGGCCTGCTTATGGCCCGTGCCGTGTGGGAAGGCTGTCGGCAGCATGCCCCCGATTTGCGGCCGTTTGTGATCACGCGAGCGGCCTATGCCGGCGTCCAACGCTACGCATGCGTCTGGACCGGTGACAATGTAGCGGACTGGTCACATCTACGTCAGGCGCTCATCATGATGCTTTCGTTGGGACTCAGCGGCCAGCCCTTTTCCGGAAGTGACATCGGCGGCTTTATCGGTACCCCTTCGCCGGAGCTGTATGCCCGCTGGATTCAGCTGGGTGCCTGTTCTCCCCTATTCCGCACCCATACTGCCCATGACACACCGGCTCAGGAACCCTGGAGCTTTGGCGAAGAAGTCGAAGCAATTGCCCGTAAATACCTGAAGTGGCGCTACCAGCTGCTCCCGTACCTCTACACCTGCTTTGAAGAACACCTGCGCACCGGTATGCCCGTGCTACGCCCCCTCTGGCTGCATGACTTTGAGGATCCGCGTACGCATGACATCGACGATGCCTTCTTGCTGGGCTCCCAGATACTGGTAGCGCCCGTCTTGGAGCCAGGCGCCCGTAACCGCCACGTCTATCTACCGAGCGGTCGCTGGTATGACTTCTGGAGCGACCGTTGCTACGAAGGCCCTGCCGAAATCCTCGTTGAAGCGCCACTGGCCCTCATGCCGGTCTTCGTCCGAGCCGGCACCGTCCTGCCCCTGGGGCCGGCCCTTCAGCATACCGACGAACCCTACGAGATGCTGGAGCTACATGTTTATCCCGGCCAGGGCGGTGGTATGCTCTATGAAGACGATGGGCACTCATGGGCTTACGAAGCGGGCATTTTCCGCCGCACGACGTTCACGTTGGAAGCCACTTCCTCCCGGCTATCGCTAAAGGCCCACACCGAAGGCCCCTACCGTTCGTCAATCACCCGCCTTCGCCTTTACTGGCATGGGTGTCAAGCGCTCCAGCCCTTACAGGTGGACGGGCAGACTGTCACGCCCCACTATGATCCCGTTCGTCGCTATCTGATCGCAGACCTGCCTGCACATTTTATCCACGTGCATACCGAAGCCTGACGCCCACCCGTCTGACAACAGCGGCCGGCTCGCTTGCGTCGGCTCACCCATGCATCATGAAAACGGTTCCAGAAAGGACAACCATCACCGGTCGTTCAAACAGCTATCTTGAATATCCGTTATGATTTTCGTAAATTATTGCATTATAGCACCCCACCGATCGACGGTTGCCATCCTGCCTACCAATCCGAACAAAAGAGACATGCCAATGCGCGTTCTATTTGTTTCCAGTGAAATTATCCCCTTTGTGCAGGTGAGCGAGGTTGCGGAACTGGTCCGCCTGCTCCCGGAACGGCTACAGGAGGCCGGCGTGGTAGAGCCGCGCATCATGATGCCGCGCTATGGAGTCATTAGCGAACGTCGAAACCGCTTACATGAGGTTATTCGTCTTTCGGGCACCCACATACCCCTCGGAAAAGACCAGGAGACGCTCAAGGTCAAGGTAGCCGCCATTCCCGGCATTCGGTTGCAGGTCTACTTTATGGACAACACCCGCTATTTCAAACGTAAGGGCGTCTATGCCGATAAAGAGGGGACGGAGTTTCCGGACAACGCAGCGCGGGCGCTGTTTTTCGGTCGGGCCGTTCTGGAAACTGTGCGGAAACTGGGCTGGGCGCCGGACATTGTACACGCGTTTGGTAGTCTGGCAGGTCTGGTGCCGTTTCTGCTCACCACCGAATATGCGCAGGATCCGCTCTTTGCACGCGCACGGCGGGTCTACACTCCGGATGGCCTTGCGTTAAAAGCCCGTCTGCGCGCTGTGGTGTTGGAGAAGTTACGGCTCCCCAAAGACGAGCTCCTGGTGGACCGCTCGCTGGATGAAGCAGGCCGTGCCCGGGCCGAAGTGGTGGCTTATCCCGCTTCGCTGCAGCCGCTTGAGAGCGAAGCGATGCAGTTTGCGGTGGAACCTGATGCTATTGTGGAGCAGGCAGCTGCACTTTATGAACAGCTACTCAGTAGTGTGCCGGCCTGAACACGCCGGTCGGGGAAAACTTGCACGTAGCTCCTGCGTTAATCGAACCGTTCCAAAGCACAGGCAAGCCCCTCGACACCGTCGAGAGGGCTTTTGCCTTTCTCGAACACGAAACGACGGCCGGATATCGTTCTTTAGGCGCGGCCCCACGGGTCAGTTGAAGACATCCATGCAACGTTTGTCTATCTGGAGTCTCGGCGTATTGCTTTTGCTGTTCACGGCAGGCTGCGACGATCCGTCAGCCGTGGGCCTTGGACTCATCGGCGAAGAAGGAATACCTCAGACTGTGCGGCTGCCGGTTGATTCCGTGCTGACGGCTTCGCAGCGGGATCGTACCGGGAACACCTCACAGGTGCTGGCCGGTCGCGTGGCCGATCCGCTGTTCGGTACCCTGGCCGCCACGGGCTATCTGGACTTCATTAGAAGTCCGGGGACCCGTGTAGACACCACCATCGTCAGTGTACGCCTGGAGCTCAGGCGGAGTTACCTCTACGGCGACACACTCGCTCCAGTAACGCTGGCACTGCACGACATGCTGGAAGACTGGCCCTTCAGTGGGGTTGCGTCCGACACCACGCTAAGCGCCGGCCCTCAGGTACGTACCTTTACGTTTGCGCCCACCGACACGCTTGTACAGGTTGAACTGCCTGCCGACTGGATTGCTGTACACGACACTACGCTGCGCAGCAATACGTTTTCCACCAGCTTTCACGGGTTTCAGCTAACGCCGGTAGCCGGTAATGCGGTGGTAGGCTTTCGGTTCGCAACAGCCCGGATGGTTATCATAACCGCGACCGATACACTCACCTTTACAGCCTCCAAGGCTCTGACCACCGTGGTGCAGGAACGCACGGCGTCGCTACCCGATGGACGCGCATTGTTACAGGATGGCACTGGCAGCATTGTACGTTTGCGTTTCAACTTCTTAGCTGACAGCGTCTACGAGGCCGGCCTGCATGCGGCCGTGCTGGAGGTGCCGCTGGATTCTGTACGGTTGCAACAGCAACCTGCAGGTTTTGTGCGACCACTTCCCCCCACTATCCGTCTGATCGGCGTTGATGCAGATGGCAACGTTCCGATCACTTCTCTGGGTACCCCTGTGGTCCTGGCTACGGCTACACCCGCCGACGGACGACTACGGTTTCGGCTTACCGGAACCGCTCTTCAGACCCTGCAACGGCTGATGCTCGGCGAAACGCCTATCCAGTATCTGCAGTTGGAGTTTCCCACGGAAGATAATACGCTCAGTCCCCTGTTGTTGTACGCTGAGCCTTCCCAGGGTCCTATCCTGATTCTGATACTTACGCCGCCTTCGTCATGAATACACCTGCCTTCCAACGACTTGCGAGTCTGGTTCTGCTGCTCGGGCTGGTCCTTCCGGCCGCTGCCCAGCAGACAGGAGAAGGTTCTGTATACTCACGCTTCGGCCTGGGGAGCCGTATGCTTTACGCCTCGTCCCAGCAGCAGGCCATGGGCGGCGGAGGCGTAGCCCTGTCCAATCTGAACTACCTGAACCTGAGCAATCCGGCCACCTGGTCGGCGCAGGTACTGACCCGCGCCAGTGGTAGCGTGCTCTTTCAGCGCCTCTGGGCCACTGATGCTTCAGGAAACACCTCGCGTCTGGGCTCTGGAGCCCTACAGGCCGTGCATCTGAGCTTTCCGCTTCGAACGCGCCGGATTGGCCTGGGGTTGGGTTTTCGACCGTACACTCGGGCTAATTACCTGGTACGAACCAATGCCTTGCTGGCACATCCCGATCTGGGAGATACCGTCCGCTATCAGATAGATTATGCCGGGGAAGGCGGCCTGCAGCAGCTAAACGTCGGCGTGGGGGTTTATGTGCATCCGCAACTCAGCGTGGGCCTGCGGGCCGATCTGATTTTCGGTATCATTGAGCACACACAGCGCACGCGTTTTTTTGACCCGGATCTTCCGAGCCTCATTCCTACGGAATACGCTCCGACCCTGTTTGCGACTTCCACGCGTCTGGCCGGCGTGCGAGCTACAGCAGGGTTGCTCTTTCGACTGCCGCTCGGCGACCAACAAACTTCGAACGCCCTGGCGCTGGGGGTGACGTTTTCGACCCCGACCACGCTGCGCGCCACCCGCGTGTACACCCTGGGCGAAAGCCTGGACCGAGATACCCTGAAAACTGCTCTCCATGGAGACGTCTACCTCCCGCTCTCGGTCGCCTGGGGGGTGTCCTATCAGCAGGACAGTCGCTGGACGTTCGTGTTAGATGGACTATACGAACCCTGGTCTCGCTTCCGCAGTGATCTGCCTTTTGCCGGCTATATTCCGAATGGCGAAAATCTTTTTAAGGACTTTGTACGGCTATCGGCCGGTCTTGAATACCTGCCGGCTGGAACCGATTATTCTGCTCCGTATTTTCACCAGGTAGCGTACCGTCTCGGAATTTACTGGGAGCGAGCTTACGTCGATCCGAGACCAGAAGTCTCCCTGCGCACGCTGGCTGTAACGGCCGGGCTAAGCTTTCCGACGTTGTTTCCTGGCACGCGCCTTGACGTTAACCTGACCGCAGGCGTACGCGGAACGACCGCCTACAACCTTGTACGCGATGTATATTACCGTATCGGAGTAAGTCTCAACGTGGGCGAACGCTGGTTCCTGCAGCGACGCTTTAACTGAATGCGATATCTGCCAACCAGTCGATAAACAGACGATGATCCGGGCTACAGAGACTTTTGCAGGGCAAGCTCCCCACAACAGGGGCCTCTGGAGCGGCCTCCTTGGACTGCTCCTGATGGTCTTCAGCGCCCAGGCTCAGCCGGTTGCCGCCCAGCATCCTGAGCATCATGAAGTCGATGAGCATACCAAGGCAGTGAACTACAGCCTCTATTATGAATACTTCAAAAACAGAGACTACGCAGCGGCCCTGCCCTATCTACGTTGGATGATCCAGCATGCGCCCGAGTATGCGGGCCCCGGACGCAAAGACGATCGCAATTTTGAACGCATTATCAAAATTCACGAAGAGCTGGCCAAAGCGAGCGACGATCCGGAAATCGCCCGGGTTCATCTGGACTCTGCGCTGGCCTATTTTGACCTGGCGCTGGAAGTATTGCCGGAACGGGGGGTTGACCTGGACACGGTTACCTGGTACATCCGCCGAGGTCGGCTTATCCAGCGCTTTCCGGAATTGTTGGCCGATCGTCAGCAAGAAGCCGCTGCCTACTACCGCAAGGCATTTGAGCTGGAGCCAGAACGCGTAGACGACTACTCCATCCAGGTCGTCATCGCAGAGCTGGTCCAGGAAGGCCGAAAAGAAGAAGCCGTTGCGTTCATGGATCAAGTGGAAGCTGCACTGGGCGACGATCCAGAGCGGACCTCATTGATGGAATACATTACCACGGTCCGGGATAATCTCTTCCAGACGCCCGAAGAGCGCATGGCTTTCCTGGAGGATCGACTGGCCAAAGACTCCACAAATCTGGAGCTCATCTCGGAGCTATTCGACATCTATCGCCAGTTGGGCGAACGCGAAAAAATGTACCAGTTGGCTGAGCGACTCCTTGCCCTGAAGCAAGACGCGCACACCTATCACATGGTCGGGAAGCTTTACCTGGACGACGGCGAACCCGCCAGAGCACTGGAGTACTTCCGCCAGGCAATGAAGGCCCCAGGCTTAGACGAAGTTGCCCGCGAGCTCTACTTCAATGCCGGCGTAGCCGAACAGCAGCTCGGACGTCTGGCCAACGCCCGCACCTATTTCCGGCGTGCCCTGCAGGTTGATCCCCAGTTTGGCAGAGCCTACCTTGCTATTGGTGACCTGTATGCCCAGGCGGTCGCCGAGTGTGGCAGCCAGCTGGAACGTGAAGATCGCGCGGTCTACTGGCTGGCAGTTGACTACTATGAACGGGCCAAACGCGTAGATCCTTCGGTAGCCAACGAAGCCAATCGCAAAATCAACACGTACCGCAAGTATTTCCCGGATCAGGAAGCCCTCTTTTTCAAAGGATGGAAAGTCGGTCAGCCCTATAAGATCGATTATGGCTGCTACGCCTGGATCAACGAAGAAACCACCGTCAAACCACCTCCTTCTTCCTAAAGGAAGATTCCATCCCAAGAAGGCCGGTCCCCACAGCCGGCCTTCTTCTTTTTACGCAAAGCGCTTTCCTTCCCCGGTATTTCGCTTGAGCTTTGGCAGAAAGATCGCGAACTTCCTCCTGAGTTTTTAGCAAACCAAAGGGATGAACGCTGCCCATGGCTTACATTGATGCGATCACGGCACGCCAGATCCTTGACAGTCGAGGCAATCCCACGTTGGAGGTTGACGTCGTTACCAACGAAGGCATCATAGGCCGGGCGGCTGTGCCCAGCGGCGCCTCTACGGGCGAACACGAGGCGATCGAATTGCGGGATGGTGACAAAAGGCGCTACCTGGGCAAAGGCGTACTCCAGGCGGTCGCCAACGTGAATGAAAAGATCGCACCTGAACTGATTGGTTCCAGCATCTTCGAGCAGACCGCCATTGACGAGGCGCTCATTGCTCTGGATGGCACGCCTAACAAAAGTAAGCTGGGCGCAAATGCCATGCTGGGCGTTTCACTGGCGGTGGCCAAAGCTGCTGCAGCCACAGCTAACCTACCTCTCTACCGCTATGTCGGGGGTACCCATGCTCGAACGCTTCCTGTGCCCCTCATGAACATCATCAACGGCGGGCGGCATGCCGACAACAACCTGGACTTGCAGGAGTTCATGATCGCCCCGATCGGTGGTGGCCGCTTTTCCGAAGCGCTCCGCATCGGTGTGGAGATTTTCCATCACCTGAAACAGGTGCTCAAGACCAAGGGCTACAGCACCGCTGTAGGCGATGAAGGAGGCTTTGCGCCCAACCTTCGGGCCAATGAAGAAGCTGTTGAGGTTATTCTGGAAGCCATTGAAAAAGCAGGGTATCGGGCCGGTGAAGACGTCTTTCTGGCACTCGATCCGGCTACCAGCGAAATGTACCGCGATGGCTACTATGTCTTCTGGAAAAGTGATCCCGAGACGAAACGTACTTCCGAGGACATGGTTGCCTTCTGGGAGCGCTGGGTAAACCAGTATCCCATCATTTCCATTGAGGATGGCATGGCCGAGGACGACTGGGAAGGCTGGCGGCTACTTACCGAGCGGCTGGGACAGCGCGTGCAGCTTGTAGGCGACGACCTGTTCGTGACCAACACCGAACGGCTACAGCATGGTATCGACAGGGGCTGTGCCAACGCTATCCTGATCAAGCCGAATCAGATCGGTACGCTGACCGAAACGCTGGCCGCCATCGAGCTGGCCCACAAACATGGCTATACAGCTATCCTGAGCCACCGCTCTGGCGAAACGGAAGATACGACCATTGCAGATCTGGCCGTGGCGGCCAACACCGGCCAGATTAAAACCGGATCGGCCAGCCGAAGTGACCGCATTGCCAAATACAACCAGCTGTTACGTATTGAAGAACAGCTGGGGGATACGGCCCGCTTCCTGGGTCGCCAGGCCTTCCATGTATGACCGATGCCCGTGTCTCGCTACACCGACTTGTCCCGACAGAGCAGACGGCGTCGCCGCCTGTTCGCGCTGGTGATGTTGTTGCTGCTGGTATGGATCGCCTTTTTCGACAGCCATAGCCTCTACCGGCGCCTCCGGTGGAGCTATGAGGCGGCTCGCCTGCGGGTCCAGAACGAAGCGCTCCGTCAGGCGATCGATTCGCTTCAGCAACAGCTGAAACACGGGATATCTGACGAGATGGTTGAGCGCATCGCCCGCGAGCAATACGGCATGCGCCGTCCGGGTGAAACGGTATACCGCGTCGAAGAATAACGCTGCACGTTGATGAGCGCTTCGGTTCCTGCCTTTGCCATTGGCATTGATCTGGGAGGTACCACCATCAAGGCCGCGTTGGTAGAACGCGGCGTGGGTATCCAGCACGAGATGAGTCGTCCCACAGAAGCCGAGGAGGGCCCGCCCCATGTCATCCGTCGAATTGTCGAGATGATTCAGTCACTTATTGAGCGGGCCCCTAACCGAGAAATTGCCGGCATTGGCATCGGAGCACCGGGTACCGTCAACTGGGAGCGCACAGCGGTCATCTATCCGCCTAATTTGCCGGGCTGGGGCATCGTCGATCTACGTCAGGAACTTCAGAAAGCGCTGGGCCGCTCTTTACCAGTCTTTGTCGAGAACGATGCCAATCTGGCTGGTCTGGGCTCAGCGCACTATGGGGCCGGACGACCGTTCGACTCGTTTATTATGGTAACGCTGGGAACCGGCGTAGGCGGTGCCATCATCTACCGAAATCGCATCTTTCGAGGCACAACCGGCGGTGCTGGCGAAATTGGCCACATGAGTATCGACTATGAAGGACCGCTCGATCGTTACGGCATTGCCGGTTCTATCGAAGCCTATATCGGCCAGCGTTTTCTGTCGCGCTATGCCCGCTACCGGTTACTGACACACCGCGACAGTCTGGTGCATCAGATGGCCGGCGCAGACCTGCGCAACATCACCCCTCGCATCCTCTACGAAGCCGCTCGTGCCGGGGATGTGCTGGCCCGCGAAGTGTTGGCCTGGGCCGGACACAAACTGGGCTGTGTGCTGGCCTCAGCGGTCAATCTGCTTGACATTCACAAGATTGTTGTAGGGGGGGGTGTATCTGCTGCCGGCGAATTCATCCTGGAGCCGACCCGCCAGACCCTTCGTCGCTACGTGATCCCCGCACTCCGCGACCGCGTAGAGGTTGTTCGCGAAACGCTGGGCAACGAGGCGGGCATGCTGGGAGCTGCCCAGCTGGTCTTTCAACTGCTGGAGCAGCCTCGGGAAGATCTGGAAGCCTGAGCTGGGAACCCCCTGTCCCTTGTCCGGTGCATTTTTTATTACCCATGAGAGCATAGCTACGCGGATCCGATGCGCTATGGGTGGGGATGGCTGCTGTTCGCCCTGTACCTGAGTCTCCCGGCTCAGACCCAGCCAGTAAGTACACCCGCCCGTACGTCCGGTACCGATGGCGTGCACTTCAGCGCACGCGACTCGCTGGTTCTGTTGCTCGACACCCCGGAAGGCGACCGGGGACACCTGGTAGGCGATGCCCGTGTTCAGTATCGCGACCTGGAACTGACTGCCTACCGGATCGACCTGCTCTTTGATCAGGAAGAGTTACGAGCCACCGGACTTCCCGTCGATACAGGCGTCGTAGGCCTTCCCCGATTTCGTCAGGGCAACGACACTTTCACCGGACGTGAACTCCGGTACAACCTGCGTACCGAACGCGGACGCGTTGTCAAGGCCCAGACCCGCCTCGAAGACGGCTACCTGCAAGCGCAGGTGGTAAAGGTTACCGAAGACAGCGTCCTGTACGTACAGGACGGTACCTACTCCACCTGTCCCTGCACCGACGGTCGGGCCCCTTCCTATTCACTGCGGACCCGCAAAATGAAGGTCGAAGGGCGCTGGATCTACACCGGCCCCATCCAGCTCTATCTGTTTAATATCCCTACACCGATATGGCTGCCCTTTGGCTTTTTGCCGGCCATCGAAGGCCGCCGAAGCGGTCCACTACCCGTACAGTACGGCGAGGACGAACGCGGCTTTTACCTGCGCGGCTGGGGATGGTACTGGGCCATCAGCGACTATATGGATCTGCAGATTCGTGGCGGCATCTGGACAAAAGGAAGCTGGCAGATCAGTCCACTGTTTCGTTATGCCAAACGCTATGCCTTCAGTGGCCAACTCATGCTCGACTATTTGCATAACCGAAATGGCGAAAAAGGCGACCCAGACTTCAGCATCACCAATACGGCTTCTTTTCGCTGGACCCACAATCAGACGCTGGGGCCGTCAGCCAACTTCTCAGCGAACGTCAATCTGACTACCTCCAACTACCTGCGCGCTATTTCTGAGCGCTACGATGATCGCGTGCGGCAGACCCTCTCGTCCAGCATTCGCTACAGTAAAAACTGGTCGCAGGCCGGCCGTGCACTCAATCTGTCGCTTTCGCATCAGGAAGTGCTGACGACCGGCGCCGTACAACTTGCTTTTCCTCAGCTCTCCTTTTCCCAGCGTGCTTTTAAGCCGTTCCGGCGCAGTACCGGCTCTCGGGAACGCTGGTATGAACGTATTACGGTCAGCTACAGTGGAACGCTCAACAACCTGTTCAGCTTTACGCCACTTCCGGACGAAACACTGCTGGCCCGAGGCGACACCAGCGCCCTGGACATTACCTGGTACGATGCGCTCTTTTCCCCCAGCGCCTACCGACGGGCTACGGGACAGGAAGTCCCTTTTCAGTTTCGGGCAACCCATCGAGTCCCGGTATCCGCCAGCTTTTCAATGCGCCGCCTGCCGCTCCTTAACCGTCCCTTCCCCGTCACTTTCTCGACCAGCCTGAACTATCAGGAAGACTGGTTCATCCGTACCGAACGACGAAGGGTCGACAGCACAGGCCGCGTCATCACACGTTCCGTCCCCGGCTTTTTTGCTCTGCGTCAGTTCTCAACCGGCATTTCGGCATCTACCACAATTTATGGACTGTTCCCTGTCCGCCTCGGTCCCTTCGAAGGCCTGCGGCATACCGTGCGGCCCAGCCTGAGCTTTGCCTATCGCCCGGACTTCTCCACAGACTTCTGGGGCTATATGCGCACCTACCAGGACACCACCGGCCGGATCGTACGCTACCCGATTGTCTCCGGCGTACCGGTAGGACGCACGCAGAGCCTGTCGTTTACGCTGGGCAACGTGTTTGAAACGAAACGCGTACGCACCGACACCTCCGGCAATGTCCAGCGTCAAACACTACAATTGCTCATCGTCGATCTGTCGACCAGCTATAACTTTGCAGCCGATTCATTACGGCTGTCCACGATCAATATCAGTGCACGCACTTCAGCCCTGGGCCCCCTGCGCCTGACCTCCTCCCTGGTACTGTCGCCCTATGCCCTGACCCCCGATGGCCGCCTGATCAACCGATATGTGTTGGATCTGCGCCGAGGCCGTCTGGCCCGCATAACCAGCTTCCGGCTCAGCGCTTCACTCAGCCTTCGTAGTCGCACGCGTCAACCCCTTGGAGAAGCTGCGACACCACCCCGTGCCCGATTTGGCGATCCCTTCACGCCGGATCTGATCACCAGTCCGATCCCTTCGCTACTGGATCCAACGCTGCACTATGCCGACTTCTCCATCCCCTGGTCACTCAATGTAAACTTCAGCTACAGCATGAATCGGCCAGCCCAGCGCCTGACGCGAAGTGCCATTCTGAACCTGTCGTTTGATTTCAACCTGACGCCCAAATGGAAAATTCAGGGACGCAGCGGCTATGACTTTGTCCGGCAAGAACTGGCCACAACCAGTCTGTTCATTGTGCGCGATCTGGGTTGCTGGCAGATGAGTCTCTCCTGGATTCCCTTCGGTCGCTACCAGTCCTACGCCTTTGAACTGTACGTTAAAAGCGGCCGGCTACGCGATCTACTGCGCCTGCGCCAACCACGATCGGATATCCGGGGACGCTTCCGGCAATTGCGCTAACCCTTTCAATTATCCACATTTTTTGCACAAACCTTTTCTTCACCTGCTGGATTTACTATCCTTTAACACAAAGGGTTACGTCGTTCAGGAACTCCTGTAGTCTGAGCGATTTAGGAGCTGCTCCTGAAAGCTGTTCTTTTCACCAAAGGGACGGACGCAGGCGTCCGTCTCGTGGCGTATGATTCGATTCGCTTTCTGGCATCGTTTTTCCCGCGCCACTCGCGCCGACCGTAAGCTGACCCGCCGGCTGGCCCGTCGCATTGAGGCGGACCGGGAACTGGCTGAAATGACCAGTGTGCACGTCTATGTTCTGGCAGGCCATGTGACACTTTACGGTTTCGTACGGGGCTATCGTACCCGCGATCGTCTATTGGATGTGGTGTGCTCGGTGCCAGGCGTGCGCTCGGTGGAGGCCAGCCTGCAGGTGCTGCCCGTGGACGAAATAGAGCTGGTTGACGCCTGAGGTTGGTTCAGGCACGGCGCATCCAGGCGTTGCGGACACGCTCGAAGCCCAGCCGGGCGTAGAAGCCGGCGGACAGATCCGAATCGCGCAGGACCAACTCGGTCCCCCTACAACGTTCCAGCACTGCCTCAATGAGTCGGCGTCCGATACCTAACCCCTGCACGTCCGGTTCAACGGCCAGATCACATAGATAACTGTAAAGCACGCCGTCAGTCAGCACGCGGGCAATACCTACCAGCCGGCCTTCGTGCCAGGCGGTCAATACCAGCGAGGCGTTTTCGAACATCTGCCAGACCCGCTGGGGATCGTCGACCGGGCGTAACAGAGGAGCGCGTCGGTAGAGCGTCATGATACGCCCGGGAGTCAGTCCCTCCAATCCCTCTCGGATTTCCAGGGTACTGGTCAGGTGTGTACGGGCAGGCATAGCACAGGGCTTCAGGTTGCGGTCACGCGGCGCAGCGCCTGATTTACTTTCTCGGCGACTTCTTTAAAGAGCGTGGCCGTTTCGATCTCCAGGCCACTGGCCTCCAGAATAGCACGCGCCTCTTCGGCATTGGTGCCCTGAAGACGCACAATCAGGGGCACATTGATCTGTACCTTACGGGCAGCTTCCACAATACCACGAGCGACGCGGTCACAGCGCACAATGCCTCCAAAGATATTGACTAAAACAACCTTGACGTTTGGATCTTTCAAAATAATGCGGAAGCCTGCCTCTACTGTTTCCGGACTGGCGCCCCCTCCCACATCCAGAAAGTTGGCCGGCTCGCCACCGGCCAGCTTGATCAGGTCCATCGTGGCCATGGCCAGTCCGGCGCCGTTCACCATACAGCCCACATTTCCGTTCAGCCGCACGTAGTTCAATCGGTACGTGCTGGCTTCCACCTCCAGTGGATCCTCCTCATGAATGTCGCGCAACTCAGCCAGATCGGGGTGCCGGAAGAGGGCGTTATCATCCAGATTGATCTTGGCATCAACCGCCACCACGTCGCCCTGCTGGGTCAGCACAAGCGGGTTGATTTCGGCCAGCGAACTATCTGTCTCCTCATAGGCCCGGTAGAGCGCCTGAATAAACTGCACGGCCTGCTTAAACGCGTTACCTTCAAAGCCCAACCCGAAGGCCAGCCGTCGCGCCTGAAATGGCCGTAGCCCGATGGCAGGATCCACCCAGACCTTCAGAATCTTTTCGGGCGCGCGGGCAGCCACTTCTTCAATCTCCACCCCACCCTCGCTCGAGGCCATGATCACATGCTGGCTGCGCTGGCGGTCCAGCGTAATGCCCAGATAGTACTCTTTTGCAATATCGACAGCACCGGCCACCAGTACAGCGCGCACTTTCTGCCCTTCGGGACCTGTCTGCGGCGTGACCAGATTCATGCCCAAAATGGCATTCGCCTTCTCCCGCACCGCGTCGATGCCTTTTGCCAGTTTGACGCCACCACCCTTGCCGCGTCCACCGGCATGAATCTGCGCTTTTACCACAAACAGCTCATACCCATGCTCCTGCTGCAAGCGTCGAGCAGCTTCGACCGCTTCTTCCACGCTACGCGCGACGTAGCCGGGTTGCGTGGCTACACCATAGCGTTGCAGAATCTCTTTGGCCTGATACTCGTGCAGTTTCATCGATCTTGTGGACTGGGGTGAACAGATTCGTGTGCTTAAAGGTACATTGCGTTGGGGGAAAGAATCTACCCTGCCTCAAGCGAAATTCGTTTTTTTGCGGGTTGTTCGCGCATGTCGTTGATTGATCGCCATATCGTTCGCCGCCTGTTACGTGGTTACCTGTTTTTTACAGGGGCGCTGGTTGTCTTCTTCATTGTGCTGCATTATGTGGAGTACATTGATGATTTTATGGATCGGGGCGCCTCGATGCGTGAAGTCTTTCTGATTTACTACCCCAGCTACATCCCAGAAATTGTACGACTCACTTCGCCCCTGGCGCTCTTCCTGGCCTGCCTGTATGTGACGGGACGCATGGCTCAGGGACTGGAAATCGTCGCCCTACAGATGAGTGGCGTGTCGCTCTACCGTCTGCTGCGTCCGTATGTGCTGGTGGCATTGGGACTAACGGGCTTCATGTTCTGGTTCAACGGCTGGGTAGTGCCGGTTACTAACCGAACCGTTGTAGCCTTCGATGAAAAATACCTGTCAAAGACACCGCGTCAGTTCGATCTAAGCCATCTGCACCGGCAGGCACGCCCCGGTCAGCTGCTTTCGGTGGGCTATTATGACCGGGAGCGACGCATAGCCTACCGTATCTCCTTGCAGCAGTTCGCAGAGGCCCACCGTCTTGTCTATCGCCTGGATGCTCCCCGCATGGAATGGCGTGATTCGCTGCAGGCCTGGATAGTACCGGAGGGCATTGAGCGGCATTTTGAGCCAGATGGCCGTGAAGTACGTCGTCCGGTGCGCCATCGGCTTCTGGCGCTTCCACTCTATCCACGTGATCTGGCACGTACCGAGCGGGACGTCGAAGCCATGACGCTTCCGGATGCAGCTGCCCATCTGGCCACGTTGCGCCGCTCTGGCGTTGGCCATCTGGGTCGTCCGCTGGTGGCTTATTACAGTAAGTTTGCCTATCCCTTCGCTAACCTGATCCTGGTACTCATTGGCGTCCCCCTGGCTTCGGTACGCCGCCGGGGAGGCCAGGCCGTCCAGATTGGTATCGGATTGGGTGTGGCCTTTGCCTACCTGGCCCTCCAGAAATTGATCGAGCCGTTTGGCTATGCCGAAACCCTCGCGCCATGGCTGGCGGCCTGGCTTCCACATCTGCTATTTTTCGCAGGTGCGCTCGGGCTTATCGCACAGACGCGCACCTGATCAGGCTTCCCCTTCGGGGCCGCCAAAATGAATAGGTGGGCCGGGTTCAGGCACTTCAATCTCACCGTAAGTGGCCTCGTAACGGCTGATGTTATCGGCCAGCGCCCGCAGCAGGCGCTTGGCGTGAGACGGGGTGATGATGATGCGACTCTGCACGCGCGCCTTGGGTAGTCCCGGCATGATCCGAATAAAGTCCAGAATAAACTCCTCGGCCGAATGAGCAATCATCACCAGATTGGCATAGCGCCCTTCGGCCACTTCTTCGGTCAATTCGATGTCGATGCGTTGCGGATCGTTTCCTGGAAAGTTCGGATGGCCAGCCATAGGTCGTCTGTTCAAGGTTCACAGGGCGGGCAAGCTACGCCCGGTACACCCATAAAGTTGCGGGGTGGTGCTCTTGTATCCTGTCCTCCAATCCGCTAACTTGTTATAAATGCCTGACGCGTACTTTCCCATGGGGGCATCCCGGCCATGCCACCTTCCCACCCACATTCGCAGATAACCCACGGTTACGCCTCCGGCTTTGGATCGGAGCCCACGCTGTTTATCGCCACACTATCGCCAGAAGGCATCTGCTACGAATCCAATCCAGCCTGGGAAGAACTGTTCGGCCGGCTGGCTGCTCCCTGGCAGCGTCTGTCGGAAGAGGACCAGCTGCGCTTCCGAGAGCTACTTGTACGGGCTGCTCAGGGACAACGCATCCTGCATGAAGTGCTGATGCTTCAGCTTCCTGGCCGGGATGAACCGGTTCCTGCGCTATTCAACCTGATCCCGGTACGCCTGCCCACGCAGGGAGATGAACCGGTAGCACTGGTTGCCATCGCCGAGCTGCTGGTTGAACCCTCCAGTCTGACCTACAGCCAGAGTCAACGGCATCGCCTGGAAACCCTGGGACGCATGGCGTTGGGCATTGCGCACGATTTTAACAACCTGCTGACCACGCTGCTGGGCCATCTGGAACTCCTGCGGCGGTCGCTGGAAGCTGTGGCTACGCCTGAAGAAGCAACGCATCATCTGCAGGCCCTGGAGCGCGTCGCCCTGGATGGTGCAGCACTGATGCGTAAACTGCAGGAATACGTGCGTCAGGAAAAGCCAACAACACAGGAGGTGATCGATCTGCCGGCCCTGCTGGAAGAATGCCTCATGCTTACCCGTCCTTACTGGTACAATGAGCCGCGCCGTCAGGGGATTGACATTCGTGTAGAAACGCATCTGGAGCCAGTACCTCCCATTCAGGGGATAGCCACAGAGCTCCGCCAGGTGTTTACCAACCTGATTCTCAATGCCGTCCAGGCCATGCCGCAGGGGGGCACGCTTCGGATAGAGACCGCTTTCGATGCTACGCAGGGCGTGATGGTCCACGTGTCCGACACCGGCATCGGCATGTCCGAATCCGTTCGACGTCGTATTTTCGAGCCGCTCTTTACGACCAAGCCTGAAGGGTCGGGCATGGGGCTGGCGATCGTGGCCGGTATTGTACGCGCCCATGAGGGGCGCATTGAGGTAGCCAGCGAGCCAGGTGTGGGCACTACGTTCACCCTGTACTTTCCGCCGGCCGAAGCGCCACGGCATCCTTCGGTGTCGGTCCAAGAAGAATCTCCCGTAGCTCCCGTACGTGTGCTGCTGGTCGACGATGAAGCTGGCGTGCGCAATGTGCTTGCACGTCTGCTGGCACTGCGCGGGCACACCGTCGTCCAGGCTGCCTCCGCTCAAGAAGCGTTGGAACAGCTACAGCGGGAGCGCTTCGACATCGTTTTTACAGACCAGGGCATGCCCGAAATCAGCGGCCTGGAACTGGCCCGCCACATTCGAAGGCAGCACGCCGGGTTACCTATTGTGCTGATTACGGGCGATACCGAAGTGCCTGCTCGCCATGGCCTGATTGATGCTGTCCTTCAAAAACCCTTTCGGCTTGAAATGCTTGAGCAGCTTATTCGTCAGCTCTGTCGTCGAGGTGCGTCATAATGACAGGCTTCGCCTGTCGGCCTGGTTTTTGACCCGTCCGGGTATAGCCCGCTATGGGGAGAGGAATCATGCAAGTTGTCAGCAGCATAGACCCTGACAGGCGGGTTGTCAGTATTCAGGACCTTACGGTTAAGGGGGGAGAAGCACAATGCGTTACGGAGACCTGCTGTACCTGCTGGATGAAGACCCGGAGCAGAGCATTCCGCTGCCCACGCCGGATGAGCAGCGGGCCATGAGTGCTGAGGAGGTACCGGAGACGCTGCCTATCCTGGCCCTTCGTAATACGGTGCTCTATCCAGGCGTGGTGCTGCCGATTACAATCGGTCGGGATGCCTCGCTGAAGCTGGTGCGGGACGCGTTTGCAGGAGATCGGCTGATCGGAGTAGTTGCCCAGCGGAGCAGCGAAATTGAAAACCCGACGCCGGACGATCTATACCGTGTGGGCACGGTTGCTTCGATCCTCAAGCTGATCAAAATGCCTGACGGCTCAAAGTCGATTGTCATCCAGGGACGGCGTCGGTTTGAGATAGACGAATACGTACAGACGGATCCCTACTTTGTGGCCCGCGTGCATCCGCTCGACGACAGCCTGGAAGGCGTAGACGAGGTTGAGCTGCAGGCCCGTGTCCGCTCCATCAAGGAGCTTGCTGTCCAGATCGTCAATCTGTCGCCAAATCTGCCCAGCGAAGCGGCCTATGCGATCCAGAACATTGAGTCCCCGTCATTTTTGATTTATTTCATTGGCTCGAACCTGCCAATCGACGTAGCCGCCAAGCAGGAATTACTGGAAGCGCACTCCATCCTGGAACAGGCCGATCTGCTCATGCAGCATCTGTCGCGAGAGCTCCAGGTGCTGCAACTCTCGCAGGAGATCCGTTCGCGGGTCAAAAGCGATGTCGATCGGCAACAGCGGGAATACTTGCTGCGGCAACAGCTGAAGGCCATCCAGGAAGAGCTGGGCGAGGCAGACGAAACGGCCGAAATTGAGGAGCTGCGGAAGCGGGCGGAAGAAAAACCACTGCCCGAACATGCCCGCAAAGCCGTGCTGAAGGAAATCGAGCGGCTTTCTCGGATGAATCCAGCCTCGCCCGACTACGCGGTCACCCGTAACTATATCGACTGGATCCTGGAGCTACCCTGGCAGGAGTACTCGGAAGATCATCTGGATCTACAGGAAGCCCAGCGCATCCTCGACGAGGACCATTACGGGCTGGAGCAGGTCAAAAAGCGGATTCTGGAGTACCTGGCCGTGCTCAAACTCAAGGGCGACATGAAGGCACCCATCCTGTGCTTCGTCGGACCACCGGGCGTGGGGAAGACCAGCCTGGGTAAGAGCATTGCACGGGCACTGGGCCGGAAGTTCGTCCGTGTCAGCCTCGGCGGCGTGCGCGACGAAGCCGAAATTCGCGGCCACCGCCGCACCTACGTGGGCGCCCTGCCCGGCCGCATCATTCAGGGCATGAAAAAGGCGGGCACGGCCAATCCGGTCTTTATGCTTGACGAAATCGACAAGCTGGGCGCCGACTTTCGAGGGGATCCATCCAGTGCGCTCCTGGAAGTGCTCGACCCTGAGCAGAACTACGCCTTCAGTGACCACTACCTGGAGCTGGAGTACGACCTGTCACGCGTGCTGTTTATCGCAACCGCCAACTACCTGGATCTGATCCCGGCGCCGCTGCGGGACCGCATGGAAATAATCGAAATCAGCGGCTACACGCAGGACGAAAAGCTTGAGATTGCCAAACGCTATCTGGTACCACGGCAGATCGAACAGCACGGACTTCAGCCCGAACAGTTCAGCATTACCGATAAAGCGCTCCGGGCGATCATCGAGGGCTACACGCGAGAATCGGGCGTGCGTCAGCTGGAACGCACCATTGCCTCGGTCATCCGTGGAGTGGCGAAAAAGATTGCTATGGACGAAATTGAATCGGCCCATGTCGATGTAGACGATCTCAAGGAATACCTGGGAGCCCGAAAGTACTTCTCCGAAGTGGCGGAGCGCACCGAAGAGCCCGGTGTGGCAACCGGTCTGGCCTGGACACCTGCCGGGGGCGACATTCTCTTCATCGAGGCATCGGCTGCACGGGGCAACGGCCGGCTGATCCTCACCGGCCAGCTGGGCGATGTCATGAAAGAGTCAGCCCAACTGGCCTACTCTTATGTGAAAGCACATGCCGATACCCTGGGCATCCCACTTGATGCCTTCCGCTACTGGGATGTGCACGTGCATGTGCCAGCAGGCGCCGTACCCAAAGACGGTCCCTCGGCTGGTGTAGCCCTCCTGACAGCACTGGCTTCGCTTTTCACGCAGCGACGCGTGCGGCATACGGTGGCCATGACGGGCGAGATTACACTCCGGGGGCTGGTATTGCCCGTAGGCGGCATCAAAGAAAAGGTACTGGCAGCCAAGCGAGCCGGCATTCAGACGGTACTGTTGCCGGAAAAAAACCAGAAGGACGTTGAAGAAATCAAGCCCGAATCACTCGAAGGGCTGGAGATCGTCTACGTTCGACGTGTGCATGACGTGCTGGCGCGAGCGCTGGAACCCGAAGCCGTGCGCGACCCACAGGAGCTCTATCACGTGCCGGAAGCCGAACGCACGCCGGCTCCAGCCAACGGGGCAGTGTCCGATACTGTCATCAACGAATAGCTATTCAACGAACTTGATGAGACGCTGCGGTCAGGTGTCCGTCTTCCTCTGGCTGCCGCGTCAATTCATAGCGCCCCGTTTGCTGCAACATTGGGGCATAACGGGCGATCGCTTCCAGAAAAGCCACAGGATCTTCTGGGGCAATGACCAGCCAGTTAGGACGAGGTGTCCGGCCATATTCAATACGCAGGGCCTCCCGCAGCGAAAGGCTGAATCCTATCGCCCGTAGGGAAAAATCTCGCCAGGGATGATGGCGGGTTATACGTTGGATCCGCGCGTAAGGCACACGGAGCTGGATCATTCCTGAATGAACCACCAGGGCTTCGGGACGTACCTCATAGTACATGGGCCATACGAGCACCCGCATCAAGAAAAGGTCCAGGCTCCCGATCATCAGCAAAATCAATCCAGCCGCCGTTTCTCCACGGACGATCAACCATACCCCCACGCCCAAAGGCAACAGCAACCCCACTACCAGCAATCCCACAAGTCCACGGTCTATGCGGGGTCGGAAAAGGAAGACCATGCTGCAGCGTCCGTATTGGACTTTCGAGACGGTTCGTTCGGAGGGCGTGGCGTTTCTTCAATCACCCGCCCCTCCTCAATGTTGGGATCCATACCTTCCTGGAAAGCACGCTTGCTCTCGACCGCAATGCGGGCCACATGCCGAACCAACTTCTTCAGCAATCCCTTACCGGCATGGACTGCTATACCCGCCACAAAAACGGTCTTACCCAGCGCATTCAACTGCTCGAACTCAACAAGGCGACGAGGACGTTCCATGGCCCGTTCAGGATTCGGCCGTTGTACCCGTTCCGGAAGGCTCGGGACGGGTCTTTTGCTGACAGACCTCCAGGCAGCGCTCCAATCCACGCGCCAGCAATGTACCAGCCGCCTCAATACCATCAGCCAGGGTGGCGGCCGTGGCTTCAATCAGAAAACGCGCCTTCTCTTCCAGACGAAGCCGGGCAAAAGCCTTCCGGACCTCTTCATACCGCGGAGCTTCCATAACCCACCCTTTGTGTGGTGTATTTTATCTTGAATCTGACCAATAGACGTGAAGTTCATCATTCAAGTTTCAGAGAAACTTTATGCCAACGCAAAAAAACTCCCAGCATCTGGAAGGAGTCGTTATCCGGGCAACCGGGAGCTGGTTTGATGTACAGGCTGACGGTCATGTGATTCCCTCACGCGTCCGGGGTAAGTTTCGCCTGAGCGGCCTGAACACCACCAGTCCGGTAGTGGTAGGCGATCGGGTGACGGTCCGCCTGAATCCGGACGGCACCGGATTGATCGTCGAGGTGCATCCACGCCGCAATGAACTCTCCCGTCGTGCGGCTGGCCGTCGACACAGCCTGCGTCATGTGATTGCCGCCAATATCGATTTCGTATGGATCGTACAGGCCGTACAGCTCCCGGAACCTAATCCCGGCTTTATAGATCGCGTACTGGTAGCTGCTGAGCGCTATGCCATTCCCGCGGGCCTGATCATCAACAAAATCGACCTGATGGCTGAGACCCATCGTCCGGCTATTGACGCACTGGAGCGCCTGTACGCCGGACTGGGCTATCGGGTGCTCCGCACCAGCACAGTAACTGGTGAAGGCTTAGAAGCCTTCCGGGAAGCGTTGCGTGGCCAGACCAGTGTGGTAACTGGCCCTTCGGGCGTGGGCAAATCGTCGCTGCTAAACGCTATTGAACCAGAGCTGAATATCCGCACGGCACCCGTCAGCGAAAAAACCGGTAAAGGACGCCATACCACAACCTACGTGGCGCTTTATCCCCTCTCAATGGGTGGGTTTGTAGTCGACACGCCAGGTCTGCGCGAATTCGGCGTAACCGATCTGGAACCACCCGAACTGTCCCACTATTTCGTGGAATTCCGTCCTTACCTTGCTGCCTGTCGTTTTCCCGATTGCACGCACGAGCATGAGCCAGACTGCGCCGTGAAGGCGGCGGTCGAAACTGGCGAAATCTCCGAGGAACGCTATCTCAGCTATCTCAACATCCTGCACAGTCTGAAGCTCGGAGAAAAAAACGTCGGCCTTTGAGTAGCGACCGGTTATTTTTTCCTGACTTCTCCCTTCTTTTTATAGCGCAAATCCAGTTCACAAAACAGGTACATCTTTTGCAAAAGAGCAGATGGCTTTCCTTTACTGAACTCATCTGATTTTAAGAATATATGAAGCCTCGTATCTATTTCCGACTTGGCGGCGTCCTGCTCTGGCTGCTGGCCCTACCAGCGCTTGCGCAGCGCCATTATTTCCATACCTATACCAGTGCGGATGGCTTATCGCAGCTGGTTGTGCAGACACTGTTGCAGGATCGGCAGGGATATGTATGGATCGGCACACAGGCAGGCCTCAATCGCTTCGACGGCTTTGGTTTTGAAACGTTCGGCCTTCGGGATGGCCTTGCTGGCGACTTTATCTGGGCACTGGCTGAAGGGCCGGATGGCTCCCTCTGGATCGGAACGCGCACCGGCCTCAGTCGCCGAGATCCAAACGGTCGCTTTACCAGCTTTGGCCTGGACGATGGCCTGCCCTCACCAGAAGTGCGCGTGCTCACTATCACTCCGGACAGCACCGTCTGGCTCGGCACACCCAGTGGTCTGGCCTATCTGAAAGCAGGCAAAATTTATCCGGTAGAGGCACTGGATCAGCAGTTTATCTTTGATCTTTTTGTTAGCAGCAATAAGCAACTCTACGTTGCCACGCAGCGTGGTCTGTATCGCTGGGCGCCGCCCCGCTGGGTTCCCGTACCATTGTTTGCGGACCAACCCGTTCATCAATTGCTCGAAGACCTGGAAGGTCGTCTCTGGGTAGCCACAGCTGATGCCCTCGTTGTGCTGGCCAACGGCCGGCCGGTCGCCCGCTACACCGAAGCCGACGGAATACGCGGCCTACCGGTCCAAGATCTGGCGGTCGACTCGTTGGGAGTAGTCTGGGTAGCTACAGTGGAAGGACTGGGGCGCATCGATGCCGCTGGCGTCCGCTGGCTTACCGAAGCCAACGGCCTGCCTACCTCGGTCATCACCGATTTGATGGTTGATCGCGAAGGTATGCTCTGGCTGGGCACCCTGAAGGGCGTTGCGCAATTTCGGGGCAGAGCTTTTACCAATTACACCGTCCAGGATGGATTGGCCGATAATGTGGTACGCCCTATCGTACGCGATGCTCATGGTTACCTGTGGGTAGGGACACGTCGGGGGCTTAACCGTTTCGACGGACGCCGCTGGACGGTCTATACCGAAAAGGATGGGTTGCCCAGTGAGTATGTGCGCTCCCTGTTCCTGGATCGAAAAGGACGCCTCTGGATCGGGACCATTCGAGGACTGGCCCTGTATGAGGGCGGCCGCTTTTATCGTGCCCCCGGATTCCCCTACGAGGCCAGCGTCATGTCCATCGTGGAAGACCGACAGGGACGTATCTGGGTCGCCGCCCAGCGACTGGGCATTTTTCGCCAGCATGGCACACGCTTCATTAAGGTGGAAGTGCCCGGGCAGACCTTCTCCGATGCCCGACTGCTGGTGGACCGACAGGGGCACGTATGGGTCTCCGGTGATAGGGGACTTTCGCGCTGGGACGGAAACCACTGGCGTACCTTTACGACTAAGGATGGGCTGGTCGGCAACAATCCCTACTTTCTGGCCGAGGACCTCACCGGGCGCATCTGGTTCGGGTATCATGCGGCCCTCGGGATTACTGTTTACGATCCCGAACAGCATCGCTTTCTTACCTACACAACAGCCGACGGTTTACACAACAACGCCGTCTATTCGATCGGGGTCGATCATCAGAACAACATCTGGATCGGTACAGCCCGTGGCGTCGATCGCTTCGATGGGAAACGCTTTGTCAACTACAGTCCTCTGGAAGGGTATGCCAGCTACGAGTCAAATGCCGGAGGCTTCTTTGCCGATGTAGACGGCACGCTCTGGTTTGGCACCATGGACGGGCTGAGCCACTATAATCCTCGTGAGGACCTGTGGAACGCCCGACCACCATACATCCGCATTCACACCTTACAACTGGGCGACCGGCACGTCAATCCGGATTCTATCATTCGGGTTTCGCACCAAGCGAACACTCTGACCGCCCATATCGCGCTGCTTTCTTTCTTTGGCGCCCAACAGATCCAATTACGCTATCGATTACGTACCGCAGACGCAGATTGGAGCCTGACAGTTCGCCACCATCGATCGTGGCTGAATAGACCGGCCAAAAACGAAGACAAATGGCGTCCGCTGACGTCGCCCACCCTTTTTCTGCCCAACCTTCCGGCCGGCTTCTATGTGCTGGAAGTGCAGGCCCGCAAGCCCACCTCCGACTGGTCCTCCCCGGTAGTAGCTCGTTTTGAAATTACCCCGCCTTTCTGGCAGACCGCCTGGTTTGCCACATTGATTGTAACCCTTCTGGGATTGGCAATAGGCGGCCTTCACCGCTATCGGGTCCACCGGATTGCCAAACAGAAAGAACAGCTCGAAGCGCTCGTTCAAGAGCGCACAGCCGAGCTGCAAGCGCAGAAACGCCAGCTTGAAGCCACGTTGGAAGATCTACGTCGGACCAAGGAGGAGCTTGAGCGGGCTAACGAAGAGCTGGTGCGGGCCAGCCGGCTCAAAAGTGAATTTCTGGCCAATATGAGCCATGAGATCCGCACGCCGATGAATGGCGTGCTGGGCATGACCGAATTGCTGCTCGAAATGGATCTAACCAAAGAGCAGCGAGAATGCGTGGAAATCATTCATCGTAGTGGCGAAACGCTGCTGAACATTTTGAATGATATCCTGGACTTTTCGAAAATCGAAGCTGGCCAGTTGAAGCTGGAAAATATTGACTTCAACCTACAGGAAACCATCGAGGATGTCATCACGCTATTTGCACCGCGGGCAGCAGCCAAACAGCTCGAACTGGCCTGTTTTATTGAAGAACGTGCCCTGGATGTTCAGGGAGATCCCCATCGGCTTCGTCAGATACTCTCGAACCTGATTGGCAACGCGATCAAGTTTACGGAGCGCGGCGCAGTTGTTGTCGAAGCCGAACTGGAGCAGCTGAAGGCGCGTCGGGCCTACTGGCGTATTTCGGTGCGGGATACCGGCATCGGTATTCCACCCGACCGTCTTCCCCACCTCTTCCAGCCCTTCACGCAACTGGACGGCTCGACGACCCGTCGCTACGGCGGCACCGGGCTGGGATTGGCCATCTCCAAGCAGCTCGTTGAAATGATGGGAGGCACCATTAGCGTCGAAAGCGAGGTAGGACGGGGCTCCACCTTTACCATACGCATCCCTTTCCGTCTGTCGCCGCAGCATAAGCTGAACGGAAACGGGCGTCGTGCCCTCCTCAAAGGCGTCCGGGTGTTAATCGCGGACGACAACGAGGCCAATCGGGAAATTCTACGGCGTCAGACGCTGGGCTGGAATATGTTGCCCACGTTGGCCCGCAATGCAGAAGAGGCGCTGGAGTTGATGCGGGCCGCTGCCCGGCAGGGTCATCCTTTCAGACTGGCCATTCTGGACATGATGATGCCCGAAATAGACGGTATCATGCTGGCTCAGGCGATCAAGCGCGAAGCGTCCATCGCGGCCACTCCGCTGATTCTGCTTACCTCTTACCTTTTCACCCGTGAAGACTACAGGGCGGTAGATGAGCGGCTCTTTGCGGCCGTGCTCTCTAAACCAACCCGCCAGTCCTATCTCTTCAACACGCTGGCCCGCGTGCTTCAGCACACCCGCTCAATGCCTACCCGCCAGGATCAGTCGGATCCCTCCTCGGTATCTTCGGCTGTTGCAACAACCACGCCGTCATCTGGATCACCTTCTTCCACAAGTCGTGGCCACCTGCTGCTGGCCGAAGACAATCCGGTTAACCAGAAGGTAGCACTTTATCACCTGGAACGGCTGGGCTACACGTGCGATGTCGTAAACGATGGCAAACAGGCCGTCGAGGCAGCCCTGCGGGGCAACTACGACGCCATCCTGATGGACGTGCACATGCCGGTAATGGATGGGTTTGAGGCGACGGCGCAGATTCGGGCACGCGAAGCCAGCCTGGGACGCCACATCCCCATCATTGCCATGACGGCCAATGCGCTACGAGGCGAGCGTGAACGCTGTCTGGCGGCCGGCATGGACGACTATATTGCCAAGCCCTTCAAAAAGGACGAGCTCAAAGCCCTATTGGAACGCTGGATTCAACAGCCGAAAACCTGATTTCAAGTCTGCTCCAGCGTACGACGTTTCCCAGGGACCTCCCTGCCCCCGATCATCAGGTATACTCCGGGGGTGGTCATTTCGTCATCATGATTCACTTCGAGCGGCGCTGGCGGCTACGTCTGTGACCTTTACGAACGGCCTTCTCTTGCAAGAGCTGCAGGGCCCTCTCCAGGGTGATGGTTTCGGGTACACATCCTTCAGGCAGCGACACATTGGTGCGTCCGTGCTTCACATAGGGACCATAACGTCCCTCCCAGATCTCCACCGGTTCGCCCGTTTCAGGATGCGTGCCCAGTGTGCGCAGCGGACGACTCCGCCTTTCTTTTTCGGCCAGCAGCTCCAGCGCGCGCTCCAGATCGATCGAAAAAACGTCGTCCTCTTCTTTGAGCGACGCAAATGTCTGTCCGTGTTGCACATAGGGCCCGTACCGACCGATACCGACCAGCACCGGCTGGCCGGTCTCTGGATGCGTACCCAGCGTGCGCGGAAGCTGCAGAAGTTTCCGCGCCATTTCCAGATCTACGGCCGCCGGTTCCATACCCGGCGGTAACGCCATTCGCCTGGGCTTGCCAGCATGCTCATCGTCCCCAAGCTGCACGTAGTATCCATACGGTCCACGCCGGAGCAAAACCGGCAGACTGGTTTTTGGATCAATCCCCAGTATTCGGTCTTCAATCTGTCCTTCCCGAAGGATTTGCTCCAGTGTTTCGCGCGTTACATCTCCAGGAGGCAGGTCAGGTGGCAGGGAGGCCGTTGCGAGCTGTCCGTCCAGAGGCCCTTCCACGTATGGCCCGTACTTGCCTACACGTACGACATACGGTTCCCATTGCGGGAAGCGAATGGTCGAAACCTCACGGGGATTCACCCGACGCAGCGCCTCATTGATCATGCGCTCCAAGCCATCTTTGCCCTGATAGAACTGACGTAGATAAGGGACAGTCTTTTGCCGACCGGCCGCGATTTCGTCGAGCGCTTCTTCCATCTGCGCCGTAAAGCCCAGATCGACGAGCTTTTCGAAGTAGGCTTCCAGCAGGTTGTTGGTGGCAAACGCCGTAAAGGTGGGCACCAGCTGATTGCCTCGTCGCACGGCATAACCACGCTGCAGGATGGTGTCGATAATGGTTGCGTACGTGCTCGGCCGGCCAATGCCTTCCTGTTCAAGGGTTTTAATCAGCGTCGCTTCGGTGTATCGGGCAGGTGGACGGGTCTCATGCCGCTGTGGCTCAAGCCGCAGGCAATGCGGTTGGTCCCCCTGCTTCAGAGGGGGTAGCGGCTGATCCCGATCTTCCAGGGCTGCTTCGGGATCGTCGCTCCCTTCGACGTAGGCTCGGAAAAAACCTGGAAATTCGATGGTTCGTCCCGAAGCGCGAAAGCGTGCAATCGGCGGTCGATCGCCGGCCTCCAGATGTACCGTCAGTAGGCGCACGCGCGCGTCGGCCATCTGTGAGGCCACCGTACGCTTCCAGATCAGGTCGTACAGGGCCGCATCGATCCCCGTTAGCCCCAGCTCTTCGGCCGTTTTCATTTCACGACCGGCGGGACGGATGGCTTCGTGTGCTTCCTGCGCGTTACGGACCTGACGCTGATACTGGCGCGGCTGTGGACTCAGATACTCCGGGCCATAACGCTCAACGATGGTACGTCGGCTGGCTTCGATCGCCTCCTGCGACAGATGTGTCGAATCGGTACGCATGTACGTGATATAGCCCTGCTCATAGAGACGCTGAGCGATCTGCATGGTCTGGCGCGCCGACAATCCCAGCTTGCGGCTGGCCTCCTGCTGGAGCGTGGACGTGATAAACGGGGGTGCAGGTGTACGTGTTACGATCCGCTCCTCCACCTCGGCCACTACCCAGCGTTCGTGACGAAGCCGTTCGGCCAGTGCGTGCGCCTGTGCCTCGTCGAGCAGCATCACGTCACGCCCGGCCACCAGCCCTTCCTTAAGCCGTCCGGTGCGTTCGTCAAAGTCCTTCCCCCCAACGACCCGGATGCCGTCCACATGCGTCAGCACCGCCTCGAACGTCTGCCCCTCCTGCTCCAGGAGCGCCTTCAGATCCCAGTAGGTGGCCGGAACAAAAGCGATGCGTTCCTTCTCCCGCAACACGAGCAACCGCACAGCCGCACTCTGTACACGTCCAGCCGACAGCCGCGGGGCGATCTTGCGCCACAATACAGGCGAAACCAGATAACCGACCAGCCGATCCAGAATACGCCGGGCCTCCTGGGCTTCGACCAGGTTATAGTCAATATCCCGCGGATTACGCAGGGCCTGCTCGATCGCTTCCCGCGTGATTTCGTGGAAAACCATGCGGCGAACCGGCACCTTCGGCTTGAGTACCTCGACCAGGTGCCAGCCAATGGATTCTCCTTCGCGGTCTTCGTCGGTCGCGATATACAGCGCGTCGGCTTCTTTCAGGGCTTCTTTAAGCTGCTTTACCACCTTGCGTTTGTCACGCGGAATCACGTAGAGTGGCTCAAAGTCGCGATCGATGCGGACGCCCAGCCGAGCCCATTCCTCATGTTTCAGGTTCGACGGCACTTCGGCAGCCGAGGCGGGCAAGTCGCGGATATGTCCCATGCTGGCCTCGACGCGAAAGCCATCTTTGGGGAGAAAATTGCGAATCGTACGTGCTTTCGTTGGCGATTCAACAACAACCAGGCGCTTCATAGGCGATCGGGCTGCTTCTGTACAAAAAACCGCCCGGCCATGAATACCGGGCGGGCAGTCTCACGCCTACCGAACGGCAACGTTCCGCCCCACGGATAGGGACAAACTATGGGGCCCATACGGAAGGCTGTCGCTACCACTCCCGATAGACCTGATCCCCCAGAAGCCTGCCGTAGCTGTACAATACAATCGGCCTGCACAATCCGGATAATGCTTGATCATCATTCAAGCTATTTCTGACGGAGTACGTACCGGCATCCACGGAACTGCTTCAGGGGATGTGCTACATAGAGAAAGGGGGAGCTGACCTTTCGGCCGCTCCCCCCTCACCTGCGGCTACTGCCTGCATTTACGATTCGGCCGACACTGCTTCGTGGCTGCCATCGCCGGCCGTTTCAATACCGGCCGGGGGCGCATTATAGTAATGCCGATACGCTTCGAGCGTAAAGGCATCGACCTGGATGGCATCCCAGCGTGCCGCCTCAGCCTCCTGAATGAGGCGCGCTTCGTCGTCCGTGAGGATGCCTTTTTCGACCGCCTGCCGCACCAGTCGATCCGGCCGCGCTCTGGGCAATTCGCCTCGTTTGACCGCTGCATACACCTTTTTAAGCAGCTCATCTTCCTGATAGGCCAGCTGGAAAGCACGTTCCAGACGCCCAAGCGCTTCGTTCGGATCGGAGGGTACATACATACCGGCTGTCATCCGTTCCCGCTGCTCACCCGGCTTTAGCATGAGCTGAACAACCCGATGGCCCAGCGCGTCTGAAGGCAGCGCACTCAGACGATTCAAGCGCGACCACCAGGCAGCGGGTCCGCGCAAAAACCAGGTCAATCCTGGAATGCGCAGGTTATCAAAGAGGCCGTCGAAGGCCTGCTGCATGCGTGCAAAAGCATACTGCATGGCCCAGTCGAAGAATGGCCGATCTTCCTCGCGACGGCCTTCGGCCTCGAAACGCCGCATGGTGGCCGCTGCCAGGTACATCCAGGAGAAAATGTCGGCAAAACGGCCGGTGAGTTTTTCTTTGCGCTTCAGGTTGCCGCCCAGCGCAGCCATGGCCAGGTCGGCCAGGAACGCGAACGATGCCGATGCCCAGGCCAGCTTCTGGGCATAGCGAGCCGCCGGCCCCGAAACGCCGGTCCGGGCCAGACGCCCCCGAGACAGGCTCAGCAACAGAGCACGCGCTCCGTTGCGCACCACCAGTCCAACATGCTTCCAGAATGCCTCGTCAAACGCCTGTACATCGCCCTGCGCCAGGGCCGATATTTCTTTGTAGGCATAAGGATGACAACGGACGGCGCCTTGTCCGAAGATCATCAGCGTGCGGGTCAGGATATTGGCCCCTTCAACGGTGATACCGATGGGCGCTGCGATGTACCCGTGCGCCAGCAGGTTACGTGGTCCACGCGAGATACCGTTCCCGCCGAGGATATCCATGCCGTCGTTGATAACCTTTCGTCCCAGCTCGGTGGTGTTATACTTCATGATGGCCGAGACGACGGCCGGCTTGGCACCCCGATCCAGTCCGCCACAGGTATAGACACGGCCAGCTTCAATCAGGTAATTGAAGCCGCCAATGCGGGCCAGGGGCTCCTCAATACCCTCAAACTGTCCGATGGGCAACCCGAACTGACGCCGTATCTTGGCATGCGCCGAAGCGACCCGATAGACCAGCTTGACGCCGCCTGCCGAGGAGGCCGGCAGCGAAATGCCACGGCCGGCTGCCAGTGACTCCATGAGCATCCGCCATCCCTTACCGGCCCATTCCGGACCACCGATGATCGCATCGATGGGAACCACCACGTCGTGCCCTTCAACAGGACAGTTGTAGAAGGGCACGCCCAGTGGGTCATGCCGCATGCCCAACTTGACGCCCGGAGTATTGGTGGGGATCAATGCGCAGGTAATGCCCAGGTCCTCGCCTTTGCCCAGCAGATTGTCCGGGTCTCGCAGCTTGAAAGCCAGCCCCAGCACCGTAGCAACCGCGGCCAGCGTAATGTAACGCTTCTGGAAGTTCAGCCGGATGTAGAGCTGCCCATCTTCACCCCGAAACACAACGCCACTGGCCTGAATGGCCCCTGCATCGGATCCAGCACCTGGTTCAGTCAGCGCAAACGCTGGAATTTCTTCCCCGCGGGCCAGCCGGGGCAGGTAATAGTCGCGCTGCTCCTGAGTGCCGTAATGAATGAGCAGCTCGGCCGGCCCCAGCGAGTTGGGGACCATCACGGTCGTAGCCAGTGGACCGCAGTGTGAGGCCAGTTTTTGCACGACCGCACTATTGGCCAGGGCTGAAAAACCCAGCCCTCCATACTCTTTGGGGATGATGATCCCCAGAAAGCCTTTTTCGCGGATAAACTGCCAGACCTCTGGTGGCAGATCGCGTCGGCGCCATACGTCCCAGTCATTCACCATCCGACAGAGCTCCTCAACAGGCCCCTCCAGAAACGCCCGCTCCTCGTCGGTGAGCGATGGATAAGCCGTTTCGTGAAGCAACCGTCGGAAATTAGGCTTTCCGGCAAACAGCTCACCCTCGACCCAGACGGTGCCGGCTTCAATGGCCGTGCGCTCGGTGTCGGAGATTTTCGGGAGAAAGCCGGCTGCCCGCATCAGGCGCATGAGCGGCCTTGAGACAAGCGTGCGCCGCAGCGGCTTCAGATTAAACACAACAGCCAGCACCCCGAAGACCACCCAGAGCCAGAGCGGTGCGCCTACCCCGTAAAGCACCACCGCCGTTGCCAGCGTCCAGAGTCCGAGGGACGCGCCCGTAAAGGCCAGGCCCAGTGCCACCACCAGCACACCAAGCACGACCCAGCCGGTACTTACGGGTTCCAGAAAGTGATAGAACGGCAGATTCATGATCCCTCTGTTGTATGGTTGGGGTTAATGCCTCAGCGTTGCAGATTTTCGATGATACCGGCCGCCCCCATACCGCCTCCGACGCACATGGTGCAGAGTCCGTAACGACCGCCCCGCCGTCGCAGCTCATAGAGCAGCGTGGCGGTCAGCTTGGCCCCTGTGCAGCCGAGCGGATGCCCCAGCGCAATGGCGCCTCCGTTCACGTTCACTTTCTCCTCGTCAAGCCCTACCTCGCGGATGACCGCCAGGGCCTGCGCAGCAAAGGCCTCGTTCAGCTCGATCAGGTCGATATCGTCGAGGGTCAGACCGGTCTGCTTCAGCACCCTCTGAATAGCTTCGACAGGCCCGATACCCATGATTTCGGGGGATACCCCAGCCAGGGCAAACCCGATGAGTCGGCCCATGGGCTCAACCCCCAGCTCCTGCACCATGCGTTCACTCATAATTACGGCTGCAGCCGCCCCATCCGACTTCTGGGAGGCGTTCCCGGCCGTGACGGTCCCGTTCATCTTAAAAACAGGCCGGAGCGCCGCCAGCGCCTCCAGACTTGTGTCGCGACGCGGCCCTTCATCCACACGAAATTCTTTCTCAAAGGTGCGTGTCTGACCATTCTCGTAGACCACCTCACGCACCGGAACGGGCACGATCTCCTCGTCAAACTTTCCGGTATCGATAGCTTCGATGGCCCGTTGGTGCGAGCGCAAGGCAAAGCGGTCGGCCTCTTCACGGGAGATGCCGTAGCGCTCCGCTACATTTTCGGCGGTCAGGCCCATCGACAGATACACATCGATATCGCGATCGACCAGCTCGGGATCGGGCTGGAAGAAAAATCCGGTCATAGGCACCTGGCTCATCGATTCGGTGCCACCGGCCACAATCACGTCGGCGTGCCCGGCCATAATGGCCTGGGTGGCCATCGCGATGGTCTGCAGCCCTGAAGAACAGAAGCGATTGACCGTAGCACCAGGCACGCTGTCGGGCAAACCGGCCTTCTGCGCCACAATCCGGCCCATGTTCATGCCCTGAGGGCCTTCGGGAAAGGCGCATCCCATAATCACGTCGTCAATCAGCTCGGGCTCCAGCCCTTTCACACGCCGAACGGCCTCACGTACGGCAATGGCGCCCAGCTCCTCGGGGCGCACGTTGCGTAGCGATCCTTTGTCGGCCTTGCCGACGGCCGTACGTACAATGCTGACAATGTATGCTCCGTTAGCCTGCATGGCGTCTCAGTTTTCAGTTTTAAGGGATTAATTACGCAACGGTTTGTTGGTCTGTAGCAGGTGCATGATGCGCTCCTGCGTCTTGGGCTGCCCCAGCAGATGCAGGAAGACCTCGCGTTCCAGTGCCAGCAGATAGTCCTCGGAGACCTCCTGCGGATGGGTCAGGTTACCGCCAGTCATGACATAAGCGAGCCGGGAAGCCAGATACTGATCGTACTCTGTAATGAAGCCGCCTTTGCGGTACTGGTCGACGCCCACCATGAGCGCCGCGTAGCCGGGCTTCCCCAGCACCTTGACGCGTGTGGGCTTGGTTGGGGGCAGGTACCCCTGCTCAGAAAGCCGCAGCACTTCCTGCTTGGCCACGTAAAGTCGCCGGTCCTCGTGCATGACGATGCGGGCATGGGGCGGCAGGAAGCCCATGGCCTGTGCCTGCCGGGCACTGGTGGCCACCTGGGCCATCGCAACCGTCTCGAAGTATTTCTGAATCCAGGGCAGTAGCTCACTGGGATGACCATGGGGTACCTGTTCGGCCGCTTTCACCACCAGGCGCGTGGTGCCTGTACCGGCCGGAATCAATCCTACACCCAGCTCTACCAGTCCCAGATAGCTTTCGGCCGCAGCGACCGGATGGGGACAGGCCATGACCATTTCGCAGCCGCCCCCCAGCGCCCGCTGATGCACAGCCACGACAATGGGCTTCGTGGCATAGCGGATGCGCTGCATCACCTCCTGAAACTTCTCCAGGAACGTCTCCAGCAACTTGAATTCCTGTTGGGCTACGGCCATGACGGCTTCTCCCAGGTTAGCCCCTACGGAGAAGTGCCGCCCTTCATTGCCGATGACCATGCCCCGTATGTTCGGGTCGCTTTCGACCCGGTCGATAACCTCCAGCAACCCCTCCATCACCCACTGCCCCAGCGCATTCGCCTTCGAACGAAACTCGTAGAGCACCACACCGTCGCCCAGATCAAGCAGCGCGGCCTCAGCATTCTGCCAGAGCGTACGTTTGGCGTCGGCCTTGATCACGGCCAACCGGATCTCATCGGCTGGAATCGGATCGTCTACATAGCGTCCCTCAACGGGATGATAGACCTGCTGACGGCCGTTCTCCTGCCGATAGAAGGACGTCGCCCCTTTCGCAGGCATCTCTGTAACCCAGGCTGGCAGCGCATAGCCCAGCTGACGACAGCCTTCTACCACTTGCTCGAAGCCCAGAGCATCCCAGATCTCGAAGGGTCCCAGCTCCCAGCCAAACCCCCAGCGCATTGCCCGATCTACATTGGCCGGGTTGTCGGTAATTTCGGGGATGCGACGGGCTGCATAGGCCAGCAGATCAAGCATCGTGGTACGGAAGAATTCACCGGCCCGTCCTTCATCAGCAAAAAGCGCCCGCAGCCGTTCTCGCAGGTCCGGGATTGACTTGATTCGGTCCAGGTCGCCCAGGTTAAGCGGACGCGGCGGTTCATATTGGCCGGTTTCCGGGTTGATCGACTTGATAACTCCATCTTCTTTTTTGTAGAAGCCGGCCTTTGTTTTCTGACCGAGCGCACCTTTTTCGACCAGCGTCTTCAGGATTTTCGGGGGGCGAAAGGCTTCCCGACTTTCATCCTCCGTAGCCTTTTCGTACAGGTTGCGGGCGACATCAAGCATTACGTCGAGCCCCACCACATCGGCGGTTCGGAAAGTAGCCGACTTTGGCCGGCCCACGAGCGTACCTGTAAGGGCATCAATTTCTTCAATCGTGTAACGTCCCGCTTCGAACAGGGCAATCACCCGCATCATCCCGTACACGCCAATGCGGTTGCCGATGAAATACGGCACGTCGTTGGCTACCACGATCCCTTTGCCCAGATAAAAGCGACCAAACCAGGCCACCCGAGCCAACACCTCGGCATCGGTATCCACAGTCGGGATGAGCTCCAGCAGCTTGAGATAGCGCGGTGGATTGAAAAAGTGCGTGCCCAGAAAACGGCGGCGGAACGCCTCCGAGCGCCCCTCAGCAATCTCCCGGATGGGCAACCCGCTGGTATTGGTCGAAATAACAGCGTCTTTGCGGGCCACAGCCTCTATACGTGCCATCACCTGGCGCTTGATATCAAGCCGCTCCACCACGGCTTCGATAATCCAGTCAGCCTCCCCCACCCGATCGAAATGTTCGTCAAAGTTACCCAGCGTGATACGCTGCTTCGCGGCCTCATCGAAAAACGGATCAGGCTTCATCTTGAGCGCCTTCTGGAATTGCTGCTCGACAATTGCATTTTTGGGGCCTTCTTTCGCAGCGATGTCGAGCAGCAACACTTCGACGCCTGCGTTAGCCAGATGCGCCGCGATCTGCGCCCCCATGGTGCCGGCACCCAGCACCGCCGCTTTACGAAACGGCCGGAAGTGCCAGGGACGCAGCTCCAGCAGGTTTGTAGGAGTTATCGTTGTTGCTTCCATGATGCTTTTGGGTTGCTTTTTTATCGGGATGATTTTTATGGGGTTGTCCTGTGCATTTCCGTTGTAGCCTCGGCGCCTTCATAGAGCGCCCGAATCTGCGCTTCGTATTTTTTATAGAGCACCGAGCGCCGCACTTTAAGGGTAGGCGTCAGCGTGCCTGCTGCAATGGAGAGTTGCTCAGGAACCAGCAGAAAGCGTTTGATCGTGGCCCAGGCGTCCATACCCGCATTGGCCCGATCGACTATCTGCTGGTAAACCTCCAGGATCCTGGGCTCGCGCACGAGGGCTTCAAGTGGCCGATTGGCGTCAAGGCCCAGACGAGCCGCCAGTCGTCGAAGCGCTTCCTCATCGGGGAAAATAAGCGCCGCGGTAAACTTGTAGCCTGGCCCCACTACCAGCGCCTGCTCGATGAGCGGATCGGCGGTCAGACGCTGCTCTAACGGCTGCGGCGTTACGTACTTGCCGGTGGAGAGTTTGAACAGATCTTTTTTGCGGTCGGTGATCACCAGAAAACCCTCTTCGGTGAAGTAGCCAATATCGCCGGTGTAAAACCACCCCTCCTCGTCGAGAACCTGGCGGGTACGCTCTGGATCTTTGTAGTAACCCAGCATGACATGTGGACCGCGGGTCAGGATCTCGCCATCCTCGGCAATCTTGACCTCCACCCCGGGGATCGGCACGCCTACCGTACCGGCCCGATTCAACTCCGGGCGGTTGTAAGTGATGACCGGACTTGTCTCGGTCAGGCCGTAGCCCTGGAGAATTGGGATGCCAGCCGCTGCAAAAATGTTGGCCAGCTCGGCCGCAAGGGCCGCACCTCCGGCAATGATGAAAGCGATGCGTCCGCCCATAGCCTCCCGCCATTTCCGATAGACCAGCCGATCGGCCACGACCAGTTGCAGTCGGTAGCCTCCCCGCGGCTCGCGTCCCAGCTCGTAACGCCGCGCCACCTTCAGGGCCCATCGGAAAATCTGTCCTTTCAGCCCGGCCATCGTGGCTGCCCGTTCCACCAGCGCGCCGTAAATCTTCTCAAGCACCCGCGGCACAGTGGCAAACGTGGTAGGCCGCACCTGCTGCAGCGCCTCCCGCAATGCATCGGGCGTGGTGAAATAGACACTGGTGGCATGGTACAGATAACCATAAAAGAGCGTCCGGGCAAAAACATGCGTCAGCGGCAGAAACGACAGAGCTACCTCACCCTCTGGCCCCGGACGGTAGTGCTTGATGCCACTGAAGGAAGTCAGCGCATTGAACGAAATGTTCTCGTGCGAGAGCATCACCCCCTTCGGACGCCCCGTCGTACCACTGGTGTAGATGATGGTGGCCAGGTCACCCGGACGAAGCTGTGCCCGCAGCCGCGTAATCGCCTCGGGATCAGCCGCACGCTGACGGCGCCCCGCTTCCATCAGCTGATCAAACGTGTAGAGCGGTCGCCCTTCCAACTGGTCTGTCTGCGCTATCCCTTCGGCCTGGGCCACCACGATAAACTGCACGCCGGATAGATCCCGCAACAGAGGGGCGATGCGCGCCAGCAACTCGCGGTTCGATACCACAAGTACCCGGGCCTCGGCGTGCGCTATGATGTAATGGGTAGCTTCGGGCGCATGGGTCAGATAGATCGGTACGTCGATAAACCCGCCGAGCAGACAGGCCATGTCGGCCAGACAGAAGTAGGCATCGCTCTCCATGTAGAAGGCCACACGCGCACCGCGCTCCAACCCTATCGCATGAAACCCCAACGCCAACGCTTCAGCCTGTTCGGCAAAGTCACGCAGTGAAATCGGCTTCCAGCGACCCGGCGCTACCGGCTGATTCAGAAAGGCAGGATTGTCATAGCGCGCCAGCGCTTCATAGAGCACGTCCGGCAAGGTTTTGCCAAGTACCGGTGTACCTGTGTCGGGCGGTGCCGTGTAGATACGTTCAGCCATAACCCCCTAAAAAAGCGCTTGCTCTCCGGGTTATTTTGAAGCGAGCTGTAGCGACACGTCGGGCGCCAGTACACCACGGAGCAACGTCCGAATCGTTGTCTCAATGAAGGCTTCCGGGTCGATCCGGATGTCCAGACGTCGGGCCAGTAAAAGCGCCACTGCTCCGTGCAGGGCGGCCCAGGCCGCGCTGGCCGTCACCCGTGCGTCTTCTATGGCAAAAACTCCCTGCTTCCGTCCTTCCTCCAGCGTCTGAATAGCCAGCTCCAACCCCCGACGAGCTCGGCGGTACTTTTCCGGTGGATATCGCTCCATGCGCTCCGGATGCAGCATGAACATGATCTCATAATACTCCGGATTACAGCGTCCGAAGCTCACATAACGCCGCCAGAGCGCCTCCAGCCGGGTTACCGGATCGTCGTGACGAACGGCCTCGTCGCGTAGCTCCTCGTACAACAACCCAAAACCCTCATCGATCAACGTATGTACCAGCGCATCTTTGTTCTGGAAATACAGGTAGATAGCTGTCGGACTGCAGCCAATGGCCCGCGCAATTTTTCGCATCGACAGGCTATGATAGCCTTCCGCGACCAGCAAATGGCGGGCAGCATCCAGAATACGTCGTCGCAGCGTCCCGTCCGATCCAACGTTCGTCATGTACACAGCTTGATGGTTAACACTGTTAAGTTAAACACAACATGCATTCGCTGTCAAGTTTTTTCCAAGAAAGTCGCTCTTGACTTATTGAATAAGCACGTTGTAATAGCGAAGCGCTGGGGGAATAACGACCACGTCTCGTATGAGGAGGCCCTCGGGCAGATGAATCAGAGGCCGCACACGGCCGGTGGTATCGGCACGGATCACCTCATAGGGTACCGTCGCGAAAAAGTCGGGGGCAACCATGGCGGTTTCATACTGCGAAAGGGGTACGCGAAAACGCACGCGCACAGTTGCCGGCTCCAGCGTCACCATGCGCTCGTTCGATGGGACCCCGGTGACCCGCACCGGCAGTTCGCGCACGCCTTCGGTGAAGGGCGCCACACGCGCGCGAAGCCATACGGCATCGGGTCTCACGGTTACCAGTGGCTGCAGGGTGTCGGAAAGTGGTATCCGGAGTGCAATCGAATCGCGTACGTCACGCAGATGCATCGCTACGGTTGGCCACGCAGGCAGTCCCTCCACAATAGAGACCGCGCCCGAAACCAGTACGCTATCGGGATCCACCCGGGGAGGCACAAGCAAATCGTGCGTCGGTGCGGTTTCGATCGTCACGCGCAGATCGACCGGTAGACGACGCGTCACGCGTGGCTCTTTGCGCAGTTCGACGACCTGTGGAACCACGCCCTCTACGACCACCCCACGCGGCAGATTCAGATCTACCCCGGTCAGATCAATGGCATCCTGCCGGGCATCCAGCGTCACCGTGGGCGGATTGAAGTAAAGCTGTACCAGGGGATACCCTTCTCCCCGCAGTTGCACGCGAACCACACTGGGAGGCGGTACGGCCAGCGCCTGATCGGGCGGCAGATTAACCACACGGACTGGCAGGTCCAGCGTCGTGGTGTAGGTTTCTTGCAGCGTAAACGTGAACCAGAGGAGGGTGGAAATCAGGATGCAAATGGTAATGACGGTCCCTTTCGAAGGCCCTCCGTCCGGACGACGGCCATCGCCCCCTACCGGGCGACTGAAAAGGTTCTGAAGCAGCGGAAAACGTTGTGTGATTTCGCTCCACACAGTTGATCACCTTCGTTCAGAGACGTCTCGGCATCGCAATATAGAATACGTGCCCGACGCTTTGCAATTCACTCGGTAATGGAGCGTATGGTCTGCAGTCGCTGACGCAGCCACTGCCAGCCTTCCCGCAATTCGTCATATCGATAAACGCGGAAGACGACGATCAGCAGTCCGTAGAGCAACACCAGCAGGACTCGTCCGGCCAGACGGGCTGCAATCGGCCAGGTTGCCGTCTCATACCCTACCAGACCCAGGCCCACGGTCAGGGCTACAACAATCGCCAACACCCGCCATGGATAGGTCGTGGGACGCACGTGCAACGCTCGCCAGGCAGCGCCTCCGGCCAGTACTCCGTAAGCCACGACAGTGGCCAGAGCAGCACCCATCGCACCCATCTGAGGGATCCACCACAGATTGAGCCCAATGTTCAGCAGGCCGGCACCCACCACATTCCAGGCGATAAACCGACTTTCGCCGGCTGCATACAGCACATTCACAAAGATGTTGTACAGCCCGAACAGCAGGTAGCCCAGGCTTAGCGGCAACACCAGCGGATCGGCCTTCAGGTAAACCGAATCAGAGGCCAGCAATGCCGTTATATCATAAGCTCCCAGCGACAATACCAGCGCCATCCAGCCACCCCAGGTGGCGTAATGCCGGAAAGTGCGACGATGCAATACCGCTTCGCCCTCTGGCTGCTCGCCCAGCGTCTTCAGGCCGATTACGGCGAATGCAAGCTGAAAACTCTGGACGAGCAACATGTTGAGCACGCCACTCAATCGCGCCGCCCAGCCATAGATCGCAACTGTCTCTGAGCCAGTAAGCCAGTCCAGCAGGTAACGATCTCCCACATGCAGTATGGGCAGGGCGACTCCGGCCAGTGCCAACGGCATACCGAAACGTATAAGCTGGCCTACCAGATGGTAGTCCCAACGCCTGGGAATGGTGCGCAACATAGCTCCTACAAGCACCAGCGCGCTACTTCCGGAAGCGACCGCCATGGCCTGCACGACACCTCGAAGTCCCAGATGGGCGTGCGCCAGGAAGTAGTACACACCACCGATCAGCAAGGCCGCCTCCAGCAGGATGGCGGCGGTATACAGAGCGGCCCGCTCACGCAGACGCAGAAACGCCAGCGGAACGCTACTCAGCATTTTGGCCGCCAGGTAACATCCAAACAGCCGTAAAATCAATACGCCATCGGGCCAGTCAAGCTGCTGATTGAGCCAGGGCGCTCCTATCCAGCTTCCGATACCCACCAGCAACGCTCCTCCCAGCATGATCCCCAACACCGTGAACGGCACAGCCTCTCGTCGATCCTGTTGCATGACATCGGTGGCGAACCTGAGCAATCCGGTGGTCATGCCCAGCCCCAACAATGGGAGCAACAACTGGGCAGTCGCTTCCAGCAGTACCAGATAGCCGTAGGCTGCTTGTGGCAACAGGACAGTGTTCAGATAGAGCGGAGCCAGGAGCAGTCCGCTGGCTTTTAGCAGCAGATTGCCCAGGGCATAGATGCTCCCCTGTCGGAGCAGACGGGCCAGCACATGTTGCGACATGCGTTATCTATTCGGCGCTTACAATCCGTGCATAGCCCTTATGAACGCCTTCAAAAGAAAGCGTGCCACGCAGTTGCGCGGCCCATTGTTGCGCGATGGTACGCTCTGCGGGACGATCCGTATCATCCAGCAATATCACAACCTGCGGCTGTAACCGGCTTCCCATAACAGGCAATAGCCCCTGCCGACCACCTGGCATATTTCCCGGCGGGCCATCGCAGATCACCAAGGTAAACGAAGCGGGAAAGGCCTCGGGCTGTACGGCATACCAGTGAAAATCGCCATAATCCCGAAGGGGTACATGCATAAGATGCACATTCGCCACCTTAAATCGTTGGAGCATTCGACGCATATGGGCAACCCACCAGGCATCATGTTCCAGCGTCCACACTTCCCAGCCAACACGCTCGCCAATAAGCCCCAGCAGCAGGGTGCTCAATCCGGAACCGCACTCCAGCACTGGCCCCGTTGTTTTCCAGGCCTCCTGAATGATACCCTGCAAGAAATCCTCGCTGGCCGCCCACTCCTCGTTGCCCCACCCCCTGCGCAAGCAACGCAACAATAGCCGCGAAGGCATCTGCTGGAAAGGCAGTCGTCGAAAAGCCCACACGCCGATAGCCAGTAAACCGTTTCGATACAGCCGGACTACAGCATGATACAGCCATCGAATCAGCCTGTGCAGCCATTGCGGTAGGGATTGTGTATTCATGGCCGATGTCGCTCCGTCTGTTTCCACCACTGCGCACGGAGCCATCCCAGCATCCGACGTACCGACCCGGGGAGCCATCCGGCCAGCCAGTATCCCCATCGCTTTAGCACCCACGGATGCAACTGCAATGCCTGCCCCAGCAAATCACGTGCTTCCGCACGTTGATTCTGAGCCAATGCTTTACGACCAGCCCCTTCATAGATTCCAGCCAGGGCGATTCGACGCAGCGGCTCCAACGCAGGATGGCGGGCTACGGCTTCCTCAACAATGCGCACCCGAGCGCGCACCAGCTCCTGCAGGGCCACCGTACCGGTCTTTCGGTCGGGATGATCCCGAATCAACACCAGCGGTCGCGCCACATAGCATACAGCATGATGCGCTGCCACCCGCAGCCAGAGATCCCAGTCCTCGCTAATGCGGCGATCGGGCCCTTCCCGAAAACCTCCCACAGCAGTAAGCACCTCGCGGCGTACCAGCGCACTGGAAAACGGCACAAAGTTCCCTAACAGCAGCGATTGTAGTACCAGACCTTCCTGCATGGAGACCAGCCGACTCAGTTGTACCCGACGCTCCCGCGCCCTTTCATCGGTAAGCCAGGCATCAGTGTAACACCAGCTACACTCCGGATGCGCCTGCAAACAGGCAATCTGGGCCGATAGTTTACCGGGCAACCATAGATCGTCGGCATCCAGAAAAGCTACGTACGTGCCACGCGCCAGTCGAATGCCCGCATTACGAGCCGCTGCGGAACCGGCATTTTCCTGATACACATAGCGCACCGGTGGGTCGAATGCTGTCACAATATCCCGGGTGGCATCGGTTGAGCCGTCATCCACCACAATCACTTCCGCTACCGGATAATCCTGCATCAGCACACTCCGAATCGTGTCGCCAATCCAGCGGGCCGCATTGTACGCGGCAATTACCACACTGACCGAAGGTGTAGGACCTCGCATAGGCATTCACAGCAGAAGCTAAGAGCGACGCAACGCTTCCAGCGTGGAGATCAGTTCGCGGGCACGTCGCTCTCGGGAAAACAGCTGTACAATACGGTTGCGAGCCTGATGCCGTCGGGCCGGTTCACAGGCCAGGGCGGCCCGGATGGCTGCAGCAACTGCCTCGGCGTCTGGCTTTTCCACAACAAATCCGACCTCACCGATTGCCTCCGGAATACCAAAGACCGGGCTTCCTACCGGAATACATCCGCACAGCATCGCTTCACACAGCGCATTGGGTAGCCCTTCGGCCCGGGAAAGCTGCGCATATACCGAAGTTTCCGCATAAATAGCCGGTAGCGCATCCCGTGACACCGGAGAGCGCAGGTGCACGTTTGGCGATAGCGTGTATTGTTCTCGGATCACCCGCTGCATTTCGGACGTCACGCCCACCACCTCAAACCGAACGTCCGGGAGCCGTGCAGCAGCCGCCAGCAACAGATCAATCCCCTTGCATCGGAACACCCGTAAGGAATCTATGAAGGCCACCGTGCGCACCATCGGAGCGCGCTGTGCCGGACCCAGCGGCCACTGCTCCGGGTCATATCCTGTTGGAATCACTCGAAAGGGCGTGGTTAATGCCGGGACCCAGACACGCACCCCCTGCGCGCGGTTTTCGGTCCAGGCGGTTGCCGGCATTTCTATCAGGGAAGCCGTAACCGGCAACAGCAGTGTGGTGTGGCGGTATACGTAGCGTGCCATTGACGCCCGCCAGGGACTACAGAACACGCCATCCTTCAGGGTGCGCAGACAACGGCAATCAAAGCCTCCCAGCATAAGCGCTACTGGCCTCCCTCGTTGCCGGGCCATACGCACCGGCAACACCATGTGATAGTCGGCAAACCAACCCAGGATCAGCGTGGCTTCTTCCAGCTCGCGCTGAAGCCATCGGTATTGCTGCCAGAGAAGTTGTAGCATGCCTCGGGGCGCGCGGGCCCGACGGGCATCGAAATGGAACGTACGCACCTCATAATCTGCCGTCAACAGAGCCAGATCATCCTGCACAAACGGGCTGGGATGTAGATAGATAAAGAGCAGACGCGGTTTCATCGGGACGACTGCAACAGTTCGGCAATGCGGCGGCTGGCGGCCTGTCCCCGGGCAAAGGATGCAGGTGCTTCGGGTCGGCGGTTGACGGCCGCTACGATGCGCTCCGGATCTGCGCCTGCTAACTGATTCCAACCGCCTTCCAGCGTCTCCACCCACTCGGTTTCTTCTCGCAATGTAATGCAGGGCACGCCCAGCCAGACGGCCTCTTTCTGGAGTCCCCCTGAGTCGGTCAGTACGGCACGGGCATGCTGCACCAGCGTCAGCATAGCCAGATACCCCACAGGATCACGCAGTTCGACGTTGGGCGGTACCCGAAAGCCTTCCCCCAGACGCTTCCGAGTGCGTGGATGTAGCGGCAGGATAACCGGCAGGTCCAGCCGGCCCAGCCCATCAAAGATACCCTGCAGCCGCACCGGATCGTCCGTGTTTTCGGCGCGGTGCACAGTCGCCAGGTAGTAGCCGCCCGGATCGTGGGAGGTCAGCGAGGCCAATGGCACCCGCCGACGGGCAACCTCTGCATAACAACGAACGGCCTCCTGCATTACGTCGCCCGTCAGATACACGCCCTGTGTAATCCCCTCACGCTGCAGATTCTCGACAGCAGTAGGTGTCGGCGCGAACAATAGCTGCGACAGGTGATCGGTTACGACCCGATTAATTTCTTCCGGCATGCTCCGATTAAACGAGCGCAACCCGGCCTCTACATGGGCCAGCGGAAGCTGCAACTTGGCGGCTACAAGTGCTCCGGCCAGCGTACTGTTTGTGTCACCATAAACCAGTATCCAGTCGGGCGCCGGGTGCATGTCGCGCAATGCTGCTTCCAACCGGATCATCATCAGACCGGTCTGTTCGGCATGCGTACCAGAACCCACCCCCAGATGCACCTGCGGTTCTGGCAGGCCCAGCTCCTCAAAGAAAATGCGGTCCAGATTCACATCGTAATGCTGTCCCGTATGAATCAGAACTTCTTCGATACCGGCTTCGACCAACGCACGGCTTACCATTGCCGCTTTGACAAATTGCGGGCGAGCACCTACAATACTGCAGACACGCATAGAGCTTACTGGCTGGTTACTTCATCAAGCAAACGGGCCAGTTTACCGGCCAGATACGGACGACTATAGCGCTGAGCCAGCTCAGGTGGCGATCCCGACAAGGGGCGTCCGGCTGTCCATGCTTCGTAATGCCGGCGCAGAAAAGCTGCAATACCTTCGACATCGTCGTAGTCGAACATCTGTCCAGCCCCGGTTTCCTGTAATACGGCCGCTGCATCCCCTTCAACTGGCCCGATGCCCAGCACAGGTCGTCCGGTTCCCAGATACTCGTACAGCTTGCTTGTGACAATCCAGGCATTACCGTCCACCCGATTGATCACGAGCAAAAGCAACGCGCTGTCGAGCAGGTACTGCAGGGCCTGACGATGGGGCAGAAATGGCAATACTTCCACTTGATCGGTCAGTCCATAACGGACAAGGGTCTCTTGAACTGAGGTATCAATCGTCCCGATCAATCGTACCTGGATAGGATGTGTCTTGCGTAGCTGTTGCAGCGCCCGCCAGAGTGCTTCCGGATTGCGAGTTGGATTCATGCTGCCGGCATACGTCAGCCAGAAACGATCCGTCGGTCGGGCCTGTAGGCCCTCAAAATCGACCGGATCATAACCATTGGGGATTAAAACGGCCGACAGCCCCCGAGCTTCGAGCGTCCGTTGCATTGAAGACGTTACCACCACCCGCCGGGTAGCCCGAGTCAGCACGTGCCGTTCCAGGCAGGCATCAATCCGACGCGCCCAACGCGTCATCGGAAGCATCTCATAGTAGTCAATACCCGTCCAGAGATCCCGCAGGTCAGCCACCCAAGGTAGCTGGTAACGCCGATGGGCCCTGTAGCCGATCAGATGCGTCGAGTGAGGCGGACCAGTGGTAACGACGGCTTCGATCGCATACTGCTGAAGCAGCCGGGGCAGGGCACGCACCGCAAAGGGCACCCAGCCCACACGCGCATCCGGCAAAAATAGATTGGCGCGAATCCAGCGGGCCAGCCGTTCTTTTCGGCTCTGATGGGGACGACCGGTAAACCCTACACTGACCACCTCTTCTTTGCGTTGCCCCATGAGCCGCGCATAGGCTGCATACGGATCCCAGGCGCCGGTACGGATCACTGGCACACCGTCCGGGATTTCCGCCAGCAGTTGCGGATCGCGGGTCGGATAGGCTGCATCCTCCGGCCGCACGGTCAACACCACCGGCTGCCAGCCATGGTCAGGCAGATAGCGTGTGAACTTTAAAAACCGCTGCACGGCTGCCCCACCGGCCGGTGGGAAGTAATAGGTTACCAGCAACACCCAGTGCTTCTGCTTCCGACTCATTCGCCCCGCCTCTGGCGATACCAGCCCAGCCCCAACCCTATCAGCACGCTGCCGTAGACCAGCAGCGTCGCTATGGCCGTAATACGCAGCCCCCAGACATGGCTGATCGGATCAAAGCGCATCACTACGGTATGCTCGCCGGCCGGTACTGGCACCGCCCGTAGCAGATAGTTGGCCTGCAGAATCGGAACGGACTGTCCATCAACAACCGCCTGCCATCCGGCCGGGTAATAAATCTCGTCCACAACCAGCAGCCGTGGGGCATCGGTGGTCACCTGCCAGATGATCTCGCGCGGCCCGAAATGCACCAACTCTACCGAGACTATACTGGACGAGTCGATGGCGGTGATCTCCATACCGGGCGCTTCACGCAGCAGCACAGTCTCCCGTAGATCCAGCGACGGATCCAGCAATCGCTGGCGATGCGCCTCCAGGTCGGACACGACTTCGTACTGCCCTACCAGAAAAGCCCGGGGTAATGCGGCAGGATTTTCTAACACACGCCAGCGTTCATCTTCAAACACCACCTGCATACCAGGCAGCACAGTTCCCGCTGGTACGACGACGTACCGCACGCTCAGGAGATCCAGTGCGCGCTGGCGAGGCAATCCGGTCGCCGGATCAACAAACAGGTGATCGATATAATCCTGAAACAGCCGTAATTTGGCCCCATGATAGCCGCCGATTGATTCGTGATAATAAGAGGGTCGGGCGTCTGTCATGGGATTACTGCTTTCGAGCGACAGTACCCGGAAACGGCCTGGGCCGCCGGCTTCTCGCTGCCGCTCCAGCAGGAAGCGATCAAATGAATAAGCAGGGATTAGATCGGAGATTTCTCTGGCTTCCGTCAGCACCTTATCGTTCAAATGGCGCCGTCCTACGTTCCACAGGTCGATCGTAACCAACAGCGTCAATCCGGCCACAAGACCCCAGCCGGGCAATCGCTGTCGGTCGTAGAGCCATAGCAGCCCGCCGGCCAGTAGCAGAAACACCAACGTACGCCGGGCATCGCGGCCAAACAGGTCAGCTCGCTCGGCCCGCTGCTCAGCTACGTACTGCCGCACTACCTGCAGCAGCCGGGGGTCCTGGGGTGACATGTTGTTGGCCGCAGCTACCTGCCGGGCGATCTGTTCGACCTCCCCGGGCCGCTCAAAAGTAAACAAACTACCACGCCCCAGCCAGAGCCCGAGCACCAGCGCCATCAACCCCAGCCACACCTGATAGGCCGGTCGCAACGACCGGGGCCGGAATGGCTTCTGTTCCACTAACCAGCTTCCCCCCAGCGCCGCCAGTAAAGCCAGCCCCAGGGCCGCCGTACTCAACCAAGTCTCCGGTACGCGAAAGGCATCAAAGAGCGGAAAGTACGTGAACATGAAGCGATTCAGTAACGGAAAGTAGCTGCCCAGCGAGAACAGTATCATCAACAACGTGCCGGCGCCCAGAATCCACACGGTACGTTCGCGCCGACGCCATAACGCCAGCAATGCCAGCCAGAGAATGATTCCACCGACGTAATGAGGACCTTCCGTAAAAGGTTTGGGCCCCCAGTAAGTCGGACTGCCCCCACCGTAGGCATCAGCAATCAGCAGCGTGATCAGCTCGCCCGGGGCCTGGCTCCAGCCCATCGCATAGTCCCAGTCCAGCCCGTTACCGCCTCCGGTAGCCTCAGTGCCTCCCCGGATTGTGTATTGCTTGTACTCATAGATCGGCCAGTAAGGCTGAGCAATCATCAGCAGGGCCAGCATGCTTCCCAGGGCCAGCCAGCCTGTAGCCCGTCCGAACGCGATCAGCCGACGTCCACGCCAGGCCGCCACGCCTTCGACCAGCCACCAGAGCCCCAGTAAAAACGTCACATAGTAGGTAATCTGCACATGTCCAGCCCGCAGATTGGCCGCCAGTACAATGGCAAACAAGAATCCTGCAAGCCAGCGGGGTTGCCGCAGCACATACACAAAAGCCAACGCCAGCCAGGGCGCAAAGCAAAGGGCAATGAACTTCGAATTGTGCCCGGCTTTCAGGATAATGGGGATATAGGTGGTTAACCCGTACGCTACAGCGGCCAGCATGCCCGCCAATGGACGACGCGTCAGATAAACCACCAGCCCATAAGTACCGGCCAGTAGAAAAAAGAAATGCGAGGTTGGCCATAAAAAACCCCGCAACCAGTCCAGTAGACTATCGATCTGGGGGACACCAACCGGATAGGAAATCATATAGGCTGGCATGCCGGCAAACGCATTCGTGGCCCAGAGCGGCTCGGTTCCTGTCGAATCGCGGTAGGCGATCACCGACTGGGCCATGGCCCGCCAGTTGACCGTATCCCCTCCGATCAACCGTTTGCCTCCGAAATGAATGGGCGCAAAAAAAGCCAGCGAGAGCGCCAGCAGTAAAAGCAGGCAGAGTAAATGGCGGGAACGTTCCGACAGGCGTCCCCACCAGTCATGCCAGGCTGGCAGATTGGGCGGCGTCTTCCGTGGACGGGAGGAACGGGCAGCCATAAGCGCCTCAGCTTGTTATTCAATAACCTTGGGCACCCGGAAGTAGTCGCTGTCGGCATCGGGTGCGTTGCGTAACGCTGCTTCGTGCGTGATGCGCTGTTCTACCACGTCCTCCCGAAAAACGTCGTACAGGTCCAGCACGTGAGACATGGGGGGGACGTTGCGGGTGTCCAGTTCGTTCAGCTTGGCCACATAGTCCAGAATTTCGCTCATCTGCTCGGCCAGCACCTGCTCTTCTTCCTCCGAGAACTCCAGACGGGCCAGCCGGGCAATGTACCGGACTTCATCTACCGAAATCGCCATCGTTGCCGTAGGCTCAGGTGGGTTGTATATCGGCTCAAATACCAGCTCTTGAGTGCGTCCCGCTACCCCACAGCCTTAGTCAGGGTTCCCGGCTGCGCGAAGCAATGCCTGCATACGAGCCTGCACCGTATCCATCAGCGTGGGTAGATGGCGCCGTCGAAGACCTTCCGTCGGGATCGGCTCACCGATCACTATGCGAACCGTTCCCGGACGGGATACCCTGCGGCGCTCGTCCAGCCGCCGGTAGCTATCGCAGATAACGACCGGCACCAGAGGCACCCCGGCCTCCACCGCCAGCAGAAAGGCCCCTTTCTTGAAAGGCCGCAGCTCGGGCCGATAGCCGCGTGTGCCTTCCGGGAAGAGTAGCACAGGATGTCCCTGCCGAATGCGTTCACCGGCCAGTTGCAGGCTTTTGAGCGACCGCCGTGGATTGTTTCGATCAATAAACAGCGAAGCAGAATGGCGCATAGCCCACCCCATCACCGGCACGCGCTCAAGCTCTGCCTTGGCCACAAATCCAAAAGGATACGGCAAGGCATAGGCCAGTACCAGAATATCCAGGGCACACTGGTGATTGGACACAAACAGGCAGGGCTGTCCTTCCGGCAGGCGAGCCCGGTCTTGACAAACCACACGCCAGCCGCAGGCTTTCAAGATGAGCCCTGCCCAACGTCGGGCCCACTTTTTAAAGTTGGCGGCCGTCGGACGCAACCGATGGGTGAACACTTGGCAAGGCGCAATAAGCAACGTGCTAAAAATACCTACGAGGACGAACCAGAAGAAATGCAGTCGGGTCCACAGCGTTACGGGTGGCGCCCCCTCAACGGGAGCTTCAACCGGTGCCGGCCCCAGCAACGGAGCCACAGGGGATGTTTCCCGGATCTCTTCGGCAGCCATGAAGCACTATGATTGGGCGATTGCCTCGGACGCTTTTCGTATCTGGCGAAGCAACTGGAGCAGGCGCGTAGCGTCGTGCAGGCCGCGCTTCGTCCGTGGTTCGGCGTGCACTTCAAGGCTCAGCGGTCCATCAAATCCCCGGGTGCGCAACATCTGAAGTTGCGTATGCCAGTGCACAGCGCCTTCGCCAAGGGGTGCCGGCTCCCAGACGCCTCGGTCCGGGTCGATGCGCCAGTCGCTGCAACGCACCAGCCAGATCCGCGCTGGCAACGCCTGCAAGCCCTCTGCCGGGTTTTCACCGGCCTGTAGCGCAGCGCCAGGATTCCAGGCAGCCCCTACAGCCGGGTGATCGACAGCTTTCAGTAACGTCGCCAGTGCCCGACCCGTTGGGAAAGCACCCTCGGGTTCGTTCAGTACGGCCACACGCACTCCGTAGTCGGCGGCCTTGTCGCCGGCCATCCGAAGCGCGCGGGCGGCTTCCTCGACTGGCACCTCCGCCTGCTCAGCCGCAAAAGCCGACACCACCACACAGGAACAGTCAATCCGCCGACAAAAGCTCAATACTTCGTCAAACGCCGCGATTTCGTTCAGCCAGGTACGTCGGTCGCGCACCGATCCTTCAAACATACCGGGCACAATGGCTACAGCCGGTAGCTCGTGCTCCAGCAGACGACGGCGCAGTTTTTCTTCATTGACAAAGGGCACGCGGTCTGCAGGTCCCCCGATCGTGCGCAACTCTACCCCTTCCAACCCCCAGAGCAACGTCAGATAAAGCGCACGCTCCAGATTTAGCGTTACCGTATCGGTCAGGAGTACCGGAATCATAGGGAGCGATGCTACTGGCCTGATGGTGGTATCAACGTGTCGTCCTGTACGGGGGCCCAGGGATCCGGTGTAATCACCTCACGCAGCAGGATGGTCTGAGCCGTCTGCACCAGCATACGGGCTCGTTGCAGGGCACGCACACGAAGCCGCTCTGGTTCGGGTGTTGAAACCTCGGGGGGCACCTGATAGATCCGACGGTACGCCTGTTGCCAGGCATCCGGCACATTGACAAACACCTGACGGTCGGCCTGCAGCGAATCGGGCAGCAGGATCGGTTGTAGGATCAGTCCATGACGGGCCACCAACTGTTGCAACCGGGGCAAGGCTTCAGGATCCGGATCCAGATAAACAAGACGACGGGTAGCAGCCGGATCCCAGAGCGGCTGCTGCAAATAGGCCCGCAACCCCTGATTCCCCTGACGTGCTCCCGACCATACAGCGAAGAGCAGGCTGCGCCGAGGAAGCGGCCAGTAAGTGGCCAGCGTGCTGTACAAACGTGCCAGCTCCAGCAATGCAGCTACGCCTTCCCCCAGGTGCATCCCGTCAAACAACAGGGAGCGTCCCGGTAGCGCAATCACGTCCAGATCTGCACACACGATCACCAGTTCAGTTCGCAATACCGGATCTTTCCCCGCCACAAACCCCAGCACATTCAGGGCACCGACCTGTCTTTCCCCCAGTTGTCCGATCCGCAACTGTATCGGTCGGCTGAGCGGAAGGCTTACAGCCGTCGCATCGTTCAGGTATGACGTCAGCGCATTCGTAGAGAGTCCCAGTAGCCGTTCGACCGCTATCGGCGTTATCTGTAGGATGCGCAGACCGACAACCGGCCTGTAGGTCAGCCACGGCCGCAACGATCCGATTATCAGGAGGGCCTGGACCTTCCGCGCACGCGCTACCCTCAGCGCCTCTTCAGCAGAGGTGTCCGGCACCAACCAGACCCCGGCAGGTGGACAGACAGCCGGTTGAGCACAGAGCACCACGCGGTCTGCCACCACACGCCCGGTATCGCTTTGCGCATCGGGCCAGAATTCCAGCCCTGGAAAAAAGGCAGCCGTATCCTGATCAGCCCAACCCAGCGTGGCTGGCCAGGGTAGCGCCACCTGTGCCTCATAGATGAGCCGATAATGCCTACCCAGGACAGGCTGTAACCGAAATTCCCGCATGCGGTCTTCCACATACTGGGCCGCCAGCACAAAGCTACGCGATCCGGTCACCCGGCCCCGCATTTCCGGCCGCATCAGCACCTCCAGATGCTCGGCCAACAGCGAACGGTCCGGCGCATATAGCCAGACCGGCGTCTCCTGAGACGGCCGCAGCGCTGGCGCACAGGCCGCTAACCAACAGGCCATGCCCCCGATGAGCAGAGACCGATCCATGCGGACCTATAGCATGCGTACAATGTCCTGGCCTAAACCCCGGAGCGATTCCTGACGTTTCGCGCCCCCGCAGACAAAAAAGCGGGAAGCCGTCGAGAGCTTCCCGCTGCTGGATCCTGCCATCTTCCGTGATCAGTTCCGCGGCATGTACATCTGACGCATCGTGTGTTGACCAAACCGTTCCAACCGTTCCCGGAGTTCACGCCGACTACGCTCCAGCAGATTACGTTCCAGGGGCCGGCGTGCCCGCGCTGTCAGCGGATCCAGAATCCTTACCTGAAGCACAATCAGCAGTTCAGTCTGCGTAATCGTGCGTTGCGTACGTCCAAAAATATACCGCAGACCAAAGAACCACCAGGGCAGATCTTTCAACAACGGAATGCCTTTGCGTGCAATGGATTCTCGTGTTGAATAAAGCCCTCCGATAATCGTCTGCTCGCCATCAAGTAAAAGTACCTGGGTATCAGCAGTATTCCGTTCGATAATCGGACCGGAAGGCGAAGGCGTCGCACTGGAGTTTTCAACCAGAACGTCCAGGTGCACAAACTCAATAAGAGGGGCACCGGCCGTATCGGCTGTCGGGGCAACAATAAGCGTGGGCGTCACGTCGATAATGATTCCAGTCGACACAAACTGGGTAATGGTATTACCTGCAAAGTCGCGGGTCTGGATGGGCACATCTGAGCCGATCTGAATACGTCCCTGCTCCCCACTCTGTACCGTAATCTGCGGACTGGCGATCGTTTCACCTATTCCTTCGGTTTCCAGAAAGCGCAAGAAATTGGTCAACTGGCGGAAGTTGATGCGCTCAGGCGCTTCAATAAGGGGCTGCAATGGATCAAATAATTCGTCGGTTTTCAAATAAAACTGGACATTATCCTGACCCGCTACGCCTCCCACTCCTCCGACACCTCCCCCTGCTCCCTGACCAGCCGCCGCTCCCACATTGAGGCCAAAGAACTGATCCCAGTTGATCCCGATATCACGTGCTTTGGTCAGGTTGACACTGAATAGAATGGCATTGATCTGGATTTCGCGTGTATCGGCAGTAGCCGGCAAAAGGGCATCGGTCTGCTCCGTTTCAGTACCTTCGGTAATCCGACGCGGTCCCAGCACCACCTCAGGCTGCTCCGGTGCTTTTTCAATAATGAAAAACCTGTCGGTCTCCCGGTAGGTCAATCCCTTGGTCTGCAGTACCAGCTCAAAGGCATCGAAGAAATGCATACCTGAGATGGCGATCCCGATCGGATCGGTGCGCTCTTCCGGATCCACAAGCTGTTTGCCGGTTACCCGCTGAAAGATCGGGTTGAGTAGCTCGAAGAACTGATTCAGGGGCGTGGTTGGCAGAAACGACACCAGTTGATCGGGCGGCACGTAGGTGCGCATGACCCGCTGCGGAGGCCGATCCTGTGCCTGGCTGGGCCAGGCCAGTAATATGCCGATCAACAGTAGCCCCAGCACTGTGGCAATCCAGGTTTTTGTCTCCATATGCTCCATGGGTGATGTTTCTGGTCTTCAGGTTGGTGATGCTACTGATTGAGTGGCGTAAGCTGTACAGGTCCCAGGGCCTGCCGGTAGCGTTCGCCGGTTTCCAGATACAGGACTACTTCATCGAGAATACCGCCGCGATTCAGACGGGCGACCACACGGCCTTCAATGGGATCAATCTCGGTAATCTGTCCCAAGTACACCTTTTCTCCCACGCCTACCGTACGTAAGCCGGAAGCATCCTGAAAGACCGCGCGATTGCCCACAATAGATACCAGCTTTGCCTGTTCTATATCGATCAGGTTGTCCGAGTTGGGCGGAAGCTGTTCCAGAATCCCCGGATAGAAGGGATTGACCGGTGGATTTTTTTCGGGAAAGACCGCCCGTGGAAGTTGCCGGTAGAGGCTATCGGCCATGTGAGCTACTTGCAGGTCAGGCAATCCGCCATAGTAAGCTTCCAGTTGCATGTTGAATGAAACCATAATCATCATGCGCTCGCGGCCGCTCACGCGATCGGCCTTGACCAGGTCGATGTGGTCCAGCGCGAGATTACGAATACGGTATAACTCCGGACTGTTTTCGATCTCCCAGACAAAACGGTACAGATGATGGAAATAGCCGCGTCCTTCAATGCGGAAGCTGTAGTAGTTGACGTTATCCGTCTGCCCGCTTCCCAGGAACTGCACGTTGAAGGTTTCAAAACCGCGTCGCGACAGTTCATTCAGGCGGGCAACTACCTCGGGGGTGCTCAGTGAGTCCGGAATGTAGCGGTAGCGAGAGCGCCACCGGCTTTCGACCTCACGCGCCTTTGCTTCCGAGGCGCTGTATTCGGCCAGCAAAGCCCCCATCTCGGTCTCCCGCATACGCGCCAGCTGTTCCAGCTTTTCATAGTGCGCAATGGCTCGTGGTAGTTTGTAGTACGTCAGATAGACGCCAGCGCCAGTAAGCAGCAGCCAGCCGATAAATAACAGCAGGGCATTGCCGTATTTCTCCCACATGGCGACTCAGGGGTTCGAGGGTTTGGATTGGATAGGCTGCGCGTTGGCTGCAAATTGCTCACGCAGGTAGCGTGCCGGTTCGGGTAATTCGTTAGGCAACGGGACTTCAATGACGAAATCATACACGGGCCATCCACGAATTTCCGAGAAGGTCAGCGCCCGAATGACGCCCTTGAGACGACGGGCCAGCTCGACGACCCGGTCGCGTGCGATGGCACTGCCCTGTAGCGTAACGTTATGGGTGCGTGGATGCCAGCTATCGACCCAGATCCCCCGAATATCCGCGACTTCACGCGAGAGCTGAGCCAGTGCCCGACTCCAGCGATCGCTTCCGACCAGCAGGGAGTCGAGAATGTCAAGTGCCCGCAGTGCCTGTCGGGTACGTGCGTTCAGACTATCGATCCGGGCCTGCAGCGCCTGAGCATCTGTTGCGGCAATAGCAGGCGGCAGCTGGCGCAGTCGTTCTCGACGGGCATTTAATTCGGCCTCCAGCGTCAAATAACGCCACACAAAAAAGAGCGTTGTTACGAAAAGCAACGCATAAAGCGCCCATACCTGCCAACCGAAGGGTAACTCCCAGCGTCGCCGCAGGCTTGAAGGGAACAGATTGACCGGCTCAAACGCTTTTAAAAACGCCGGATCCCCCACCAGTCGCAGCGCAGCCAGCTGTGCCGCCAGCGAGCCTGGCCCGATCTCCTGGTCGTTCAAGGGTAGATAAACGCGCAGATTTTCAATCCGGGCATTCGGGAAAAAGACGGACAGGCTCCGCGGCAACTCTGTCTCTCCATGTTCGCTGACCAGGAAAACACGGGAAATCTCTCCGATACCATACTCGTCCTGCAACAGCAAAATGCGGCTGCAGATCGTATCGGCGGTATCGTGGACGGTGAGTGAGCGCAGACTTTCAGCATGCTGGAGTGTCTCGCCCTGCAGAAAAAGCACCAACGTATCATCGCTGCCCACACGCAATACCAGCGAGCAGGCATCTGATGGCTCCGATGTAAGCTGACGAAGCGCCGTGCGTGCCAGCCCCAGATACAGCGACACTTCCGCCTCAAACAGCCGCGTGCGCGGCAACCGTCGATTCGATTCGGCTTTAAGGGCCTGCAGGGTAGCCGTTACCGGCTCACTGGGACGCGGGTAGATGGCCAGAAATCGATGTGTTTCTTTATCAACCGGCGTCATAGGCAGGAAGGCCACCTGCTCTTCTTCCAGAGGGGTCCCTACCTGCTGCTCCAGCAATTCCAGCAAAGCTTTGCGATCGACCGGCCCGGTATCCTGCTCGCTGACCTGGGCCTGCCGCGGCAAGCGGACTTCGACGTAAGAGAGATCGACCGAAGGCAAGCAGAAAGCCACTTCCGGATCCCCATAGCCTGCTTCCTTGCATTCCGCCAGGATATCGGAAAGCTCCATCACAAACAGCGTGGCCGGGGGAACCTGCTCGCTCCCAGCGCCGTCGCCGCTCAGGTCAAACTCTGCTTTCAGAAACGGTGTAGCCGCTCCACTACCGCCAAACTGTATGGAAAAGTCACCGCCAGCTTCCTGGCCTTTGACTTCTGGAACGCCCTGCTGCATGCTGGCAAAACGGGCCACCCGCTGCCGCGTAAACCGCCGCACTACCTCCACGCCATCGGCTTCCCGCTTCAAAAGCACGGCATAAATCGTACGGCCCGCCACTGTAACGCCCAGCACGTAAGGGGCCCGGGTACGCGTAAGCTTTTGCCGTCTGGTTTTCATGATCATTACAAAATCGTCTCAGGCGTAACGTTCAGAAACGCAGGGCTTTCGTTTTTACTGAAGCAATTGCTGCAATCGGCGCTTGTTATTAGCAAAATCGAAGGCAACCTCCGGTGTGATCAGCTGCTGCCGGACCAGACGGAACAAATCCTGTTCCATGGTAATCATGCCCATTGCGCCCCCTTCCCACATCATCTGGTAGATTTCGCTGGTATTCTTGTTTTTGATTGCAGCCCGTGCGGATGGTGTCATCCAGAGCACTTCTTTGGCCAGAATGCGTCCTCCTCCGATCTTGGGCACCAGTTTCTGTGAGATCACGCAACGCAACACGTCGGCCAGTCGGTTACGTACGCGTTCCTGTTCATCGGGCGGATATTCGGCCACGATACGGTCGATCGTCTCCACAGCCGAGCTGGTATGCAGCGTAGAAAAGACCTTGTGGCCGGAATCGGTGATCTCCAGCGCTGCCGAGATTGTCTCAGGATCCCGCATCTCGCCAATGACGATGATATCGGGGTCCTGACGCAGTGCCTGCACGATGCCATCCTTGAAGGATCGGACGTCGCGTCCCACTTCGCGATGGCGGATCAGACACTTGCGAGAGCGATGCACATACTCGATCGGCCGGGCGATGATGACCACATGCGCATAGACGTCGTCGTTGTTCGCGTCAATGATCGCATCCAGCGTTGTGCTCTTACCGGAACCTGTCACACCGGTCACCAGCGTCAGTCCGTCGCGTACATGCCGGAACATGAGGCCACGCTCAATCAACGGATGGAACCCCAGGCTTTTAAGTGGACGGATCTCGTCGGTGATGGCGCGCATGTTCAGCGCCACATGATCCATGTCGAAGTAGACGGTAGCCCGAAAGCGTCGCGGCATTCCGTTACGCCCTTCGAGGGGCAGTGCATAGGAGAAGTCCAGGGCACACTCTTCAAAAAAGAGCTGGAGCTGTCGCTCGGTGAGCAGATTCAGGATGAGCAGTGCGGCCTCGTCACACGAGTAGGTGCCCATTTCCTTGTAGGGTCGCTTGTCGCCGTGCACTCGATACCAGACGTAGCCATTTGAGGCTGGCCCGCCGATGTCCATATCGCTGGCATTGAGCTCCAGCATGCGTTTGACCAACAGCTGCATGTGCTCACGCAGCAGCGTTCGGTCTTTGTCCAGCAGTGCATTTACCTGTTCAGCCAGGTAACGCGCACGGTCCTCCCCAACCAAGGAAGGGGGTACCGAATCAAGTACCGTTTTGCAAATCTTCGGCAGGGGCGGTACAGGCCGCACCCGAGGGCGCTGTGCTGCCGAGGCGTGCTGTGCCAGCACTTCCGCCAGCGCAGGATTTCCGTTCGACATGACTGGCCTTCAGGATTGGTTTGCCTTTACAGTATCGCGCTACTTGCCGGTCGCTTAAGCAACCAGCAAAAAAAGACGGCGCTACAGCAGAAGCTTACGCACCGCTGCAACGCCGTCCTGGGTCAACACAACGGGCAATCAAGAAGCCGGAACCGGGATGAATTCGATCTCAATAACCTGGTCGCTGAAATCCGGCATGTGTCCGAAATCCCTTAGCGGATAGTATCCATAGTTATCCTGCCCACTCCAACCCCAGCCTCCATAGCTGTACTTGCCATTACGCTCGCCCCACTGTGGCCCCCGACGCCGTCTCCACCGCGTATCACCATATCCCCAGCGCTTCACATCGTCAAGCTTCTTTTTCGGAAAAATCAGATCCTCAAAGGCGATACGCCATACATTGGGCCGCGTCGGATGGGGCTGAATCATGGCATACCGGCCTTCCTGCATTTCGTTAAAATCATCAACACTTTCCAACAGCGCCGGTCGTGTGTACTCATAGAAGGGATCGTTAATGTCGATGGTGGGATCTCCACGGCGCTCGCAGTAAAAGTCAGCATCGACGGCCAGGATAAAGTTGACCCGCTCACCTGGATTCAACACCGTAGTATAGAGTGCTTCGGCACCATCCCGGTTGTTTCCCGGCGCAAAGACCAGTTCAGGCTCCAAGGCAATGTATCTTCCACTACCATTTCCTCGCAACTCGATATCCTCTTGGTTTTCACAGGAACTGCCAAGCGCTGGATTGCTGGGGTCACATCCCCCGAGGTTATTGCCCATGCCGTTATTATTCCTGGGGACAAAGCGTTGAATATAGATAGCCGAGCAATAGCCAGCCATCGATTCCAGAAAGGTCACCTTCACCTGGCTGGGCTGTGTAACTTCCAGCGTATTTCGCATCAGCCGATAGCCCCCTACTCGATGCGTGGCTCGCCTGTAATATCCGATGGCAACCGCTCCATACGAAGCGCCGCCAACGGGATATAGCCAGGCCTCATACGTTCCCCCTTTCAGTTGCCCGGTTAGTGGATTCTCCTGGTCTCCTACGAGGCCGATCAGTTCATCCCGCGACAGGTCAGGTTGCTCCACCTCAAGCTTGCGAGCCATCGAGACGATACGATTATAGGCTGAACGCGCAATCTCACGCGCCAGCGCCTCTTCCTGACGCAGCACCTGTCGGTCATCGGCCTGCAACCGATCGATGTCGGATTGCAGCAGCAGCACGCTGCCACCCACTACCGTCGCTGTCACGAAGAGTAGAATAAACTTTCCCATGGCTCCCCCTGTATGATTGGCTCCACACTCCCCTAAGCGAAAAGCATTCCCGCACGCCCAATCAATCCATTGTGCAGCCTGCAGCGACCCCTTGAGGTTACGTTTAGTAATCTTTCGTTACGTACCGGCATCGACCGGAACGAACGTTACTTCGATAACCTGATCGCTGAAGTCCGGCACCAGCGCATAGCCCCCAGGCTCCCGGTAGTAGTCACGCAACTGGTAATATCCATAAGCATCAACCTCATGCCACCCCTGCCCACCATAACTGTATTTACCATGACGCTCACCCCATTGCGCACCCCAACGCCGTCTCCATCGCATATCGCCATACCCATAGCGTTTTACATCCCACAGCTTATCCGTAGGGGAGATTTGCAGATCTTCAAAGGCCAGCCGCCAGGTATTCGGTTTGACTGGATGGGGTTGAATCATAACGTAATCTCCTTCCTGCATCTGGCGTAGATCACTGACGCTTTCCACCAGCGCAGGGCGTAGATAGTCGAAATAGCGCTGATTGCCTACGCGCTCACGTGCTGGCACGTCGGTGCGTCCTCGAAGGCTACAGTCTTTGTCAACGGCCAGGATAAAGTTGGCCCGCTCGCCCGGGTTGAGCACGGTCTCGAAAAGACGTTCAGAAGGCGTTCCGTCGGCACCGTGGCGATTCTGCGGCGCAAAAACCAACTCGGGCTCCTGGGCGTCATAGGTTCCGTCTTCGCGTGGCACATAACGCTGCAGATAGATAGCCGAGCAATAGCCAGCCATCGATTCCAGAAAGGTCACCTTCACCTGGCTGGGCTGCGCAGCTACCTCCAGGGTGCTTTGCAACACGCGCCTGGAACCAATCCGATGGGTAGCACGCCCATAACGTCCTATGGCTACCGCGCCATAAGAAGCGCCGCCTGTTCCCCCGATGGCATATAGCCAGGCCTCATAGCTTCCTCCCTGCAACGAGCCGGTCAGGCGTCCGGCCTCACCGTTGACCGCAGCAACCAATTCACCAACCGTCCACTCAGGATGCTGCACTTCCAGCTCCCGAGCCAATGCCAGAACGCGCTCATGCGCCGAACGCGCAATCTCGCGAGCAAGCGTCTCCTCCTGTCGCCTCACCTGACGATCGTCAGCCTGTAGCCGACTGATATCCGCCTGCAACAGCAAGACACTTCCTATAAGGATCACCGCACCTACCCAGAGAAAGGACATCTTACCCATAGCACCAGCACCCTCCCTCATAGACCGGTTGTGGATTCATTATCGCGATTGCGAGGGATGAGCAGCGTCGAGCCGTAATAGACTCGCTGCAATACCTGTGAACGAGAAGTTTCATAGGGGGGGACCAGCGTTACCCGTACCCGCGTGTTCTGAACCAGCTCCGGATTTCCTGCTGGATCGGCTAACGGCTTTGCGTCTCTATCCAGCAGATCAATTCGGAAATAGCTGATGAGTGCCGGGCTTCTTCCACTTATCTCCCAGGTCCCATCCTCTCCTATTTTGACACTACGAACAAGTTGATACACAGGAATACTATCACCCCGTATAATGCGATACCCTTTCGGATTCAAATCATATCGAATATATATACGAAAGATCTTTCCATCAATATCAATAGAGTCACGAAAAAAAGTAAAAGATTCAGTAATTCCTGTAGCAGCATTTTGAATCGGATTTACAAAAGGCACTTCATTATTAAAATCAACATTTTCTCCCAAACGAAGCAAATCCTCCTCGATCCAGGAAACCAGATCATTAGCCTGTCTTTTAACCATATAGTTTGTTATCTGTTCTAAATTGATCTCCATTATACGCTGCTGAACAGAAATAAGGATAATCAACAGTGTACCCCCTAAAATGGTAGCCGAAATGTTATCAAATATAACCCACATAACAAGATCAGAATTTATATGAAAAAGTTCGTTCAAGTTTTATCGGAATAGGAATATATGGATGTCTTCCATTTTTCCAATAATCTTGTATAGCAAGCTTTACTCTCTTGTATTCCGTCTTGGTGCTGGACGAAACAGGTTCGCCTGCAGGATTATATTCGACATATTCCACCTGTATAATCACTTGGAAATAAATTGTATCTCTTCCAAGCACAAATGGACGTATCGGTTGCTGATTGTGGAAATCATCAATATCATCACACGTGGCCGTTCCACCAAATGCCGCACAGGTCCCACTGACGCCAAAATCTGTTGAATCGGAAAACAACAGAATGTCATCCGGTGTCCCCGTCACACTACCATCCACAACGGCCTGATCGAAAGCACGTGTGCGGATGATTTCCATGGTTTCTACTCCTACCGCAGCTGCCATCTCTTGCAATTCACGAAAAATGGTGGCTCGCTGCAGGGCGTGTTGCTTCTGATATACGCTGAGCGTAAAGCTCATCGCCACAACCAGTGCCAGGGTAGCCAGAAGCGTCTGTGACATGGTATTTTACAGTAAAACTTTCGCTTTTTAACAGAGCAAAATTCCTTCCATACTCTTCGATGTTTTCGACATTTCTCTTCATCTATTTATGGCTATTACCAGAATACCTTTACCATTTCAAAACGTAACCTTACTCTTCCGTTGTCGTCACCCGGATCATTTCTTCAACGGTCGTTTCGCCAGCCAGTACGACCTCGCGAGCGGCGTCGCGCAGCGTCTGCATGCCTTCTTTGATGGCCTGCTCGCGCAGTGCATCCTCGTCAATCGAACCCTGTGCCTCCACAATCATGTGGCGGATTGTTCGCGAAAAGTACATGGCTTCAACAATCGCCCGTCGGCCTTTATAGCCAACCCCCTTGCACACTTTACAGCGCCGATCACGTCCCGCTTTGTAAAAGGTAGCGCGCGCAATCTCTTCGTCCGTAAACCCCAGTTTGCGTAGCATTACATAATCCGGATCTTTGTCCTCTACTTTGCAGGCTGGACAGACTTTTCGGATCAGGCGCTGAGCCACCACCAGGTTGATCGCATAAGCAATCAAAAACGGCTCGATCCCCATCTTGTAAAGTCGACTCACCGCACTGGGCGCGTCGTTCGTGTGCAACGTCGAAAACGTCAGATGCCCCGTATTGGCCAGCTTGATGGCCAGCTCGGCCGTCTGTCGATCGCGCATCTCGCCGACCATCACGATGTCGGGGTCGTGCCGCAAA
>JAUZRN010000005.1 GCA_030950375.1 Rhodothermus sp.
GGCTCCACCGCGTTACGTATTTCCCGGCCTACGCCCATCGCCGGACGCTTAGTCCTCGAGAATACCACCGTCAGTGGTGACACGGTCAACTTTGTCGGCAACGGACTCGAGCTCGTCAACGTGACGCTCAACGGCCAGCTGGTCAACCGCGGTCATCTGAAAATCCTCGACATCGCCGGCATAGCCTATGACTTCGTGCTCCCGGCCAACAGCCGCCTGGAAAACCTCGGCACCCTCGAACAAACCGGCGACCTTCGGGCCAACGCCTCCTCGGCCCAGCTGATCAACCGCGGCCGATGGATCCTGCTGGGCAACAACCCCGACTTCTACACCAGCAGCGGCGTCACCCCCACCTTCCGCAACGAAGGCTACCTCGCCTACCAGGGCAGCGGCACCGCCACCTGGTACTACCTCAACTTCACCAACCGCGACTCGCTCGAAGTCCGCAGCGGCACCTGGCGCTTCGACTACGGCACGCTCACCCTCCAGGACGGCGCCTACACGGTGGCCAGTGGGGCCCTGCTCCAGCTTAACCCCGGCACGCTCACGCTTCAGGGCCTGCTCGCTGCCACGCTTGATGGCCGCCTGCTCTTCAACGCCGGCGTGGTACGCACCCTTGCTGACACCAGCGCCGCGCCCGCCGGCCCCATTCTCAACTTCCAGGGCAACGGCCTCGAATGGCAGGGCGGAGTCTTCGAAGGCGATACCACGCTGACCAACCAGGGCCTGCTGCGCATTACCGGACAGGTCCGCCTACGCACGCATCTGGTCAACACCGGCACACTGGCCGTCGAAGCCACCTTCTACGGCCGCTCACCGGCCCTGCTGGAAAACCGCGCCGGTGCCCGGATCGAGTTCCGCGGCGACTACCATCTGTATCGTGATGGCGGCAGCAGCTATGGCCGTATGACGCTGCAGAACGACGGGTTGCTCACCAAGACGGCCGGCACGGGTACCAGTACGATCGATGCCTGCGTGGGTGGCAGCGGTCAGATCCAGGGCAACTTCAACATCCAGTGTAACCTGTAAAGAGCCATGGATAGAGCCTGGAGAACCATCGCGCTGCTGGGCCTGCTGAGCCTGGCCTTCGGGCCGCGGGCGCAGGCCCAGCTTGACACACTGAGTCAGCGCCTGTTACAGCTCGATCAGGTCCTGCGCGAGGCCGTGGCGCTGCGTGTGCTGGAAGTGGCGCGTTATCTGGTCAGCGTAGAAGACGAGGCGGCGCTGCCGCGGCAGTTTGCGTTGTTTCCGGCCTATCCGAACCCGTTTCGGCGGCAGGCGACGATTCGCTTCCAGGTGCCCGAGCAGGTGCGGGCGCGGCTGGAGGTCTACGACGTGCTGGGCCGTCGGGTCGGTGTATTGCTCGATGAAGAGCTTCGGCCGGGGGTCTATGAGGTGCGCTTCGAGGCACAGGGCCTGGCCAGTGGATTGTACTTCTATCGGCTGACGGCCGATGACTTCGTCCAACAACGTAAAATGATCCTGATCAAATAATTGTCCCGGGCTTCTTTCACAGATGGAACAGGATCCGAATGCAAGGCCGTCAGGGAGAGCGATTACGACGCAAGGGCGAAATACTACAGAGAAGGTTTATCCCTTATGAGCGGTGGGGGGTGAAGCGCCTCGAACGTACACCTGTAAAGAGGACGTTGGCGGAGCCCCCAACAGTGTAGATCGTCCTCCCTCTCCGAAACGGGAATTCTCTACGGGTCTTTCGAATGGCATGATAATCCCTACCGGAGGCTTCGTTTGTAAAGAGCGGCGAGGTTCACAGGCCCATCCATCCCCTGGCCAGGGCGGTCAAAAAAGGCCAGCCGACAAGCAGATCCAGCAGGAAGAGCTGGTGCTCGGTAATGTCGGTTCGGGCAAGGCCAATTGTGAGGCCGGTCAATACCACCCCCAGTCCGTCCCCCACGACTAACGCGAATCGTATGCGTCCTACGAGCAGCATTCCGGCGCCCAGCGCCCCTACCAGCAGCACCAGCGAAGCCCTCCGGAGCGTCGCATAGGACCAACGTACGGCAGGCGTTCGAATACCGGCCCATCGATCGCCTGCCCGATCTGGCCAGTCGGCCAGCAACGCATTGGGTAGCAACCACAGCAGGCGATAGAGCAGCAGCAGCCAGACGGTCTGGTCGAGCGCATGGCCTGCCTCCAGTACCGGCAACAGCGTGCTTCCCAGGCTCCAGGTGCCCGCAATAAGCAACGGTTTCAAAAGTCCCCATTGTTTCAGCCGTAGCCCGGGGAGCGTGTAAAGCAAGCCCACCAGGCCCAGTCCAGCACTGGCAGCCAGCGTAACCGGCCGAACCTGAGCAGCGGCCCATCCTCCCAGTGCAATCGCTACCACGGCCAGAACGCCGGCCACTTGCCGGTGCTGTCGCCACCAGGCGGCACGTACCGGACGGTTCACCCAGTCTTCATCGCCGGCAAGCCAAGCACGATCCAGTACATACACGGCCCAGACCCCGACGGCTTCCAGGACCACCAGGGGAAGCGACAGGGCAAGTTGCAGCAGGGCCGCATTACCTGCCAGGAGACCGACAGCCACCAGCGGAATGTGCACGCAGCTCCAGTGCAACTGCTGATACCGGCGAGCTAACACGAACGGCGTTTTTTGATATTTTTGATATCTGCCTGTTCCAGCGAATTCATGCCGGCAACGGGCGCCGAGCCTCCAGCCAGCCGTCGGCCGCCGCATCACGGTGTACCAGCCAGCGAAACAGCGGTGGAGCCACGGCCGGCAGCACATCCACCAGCAGCCGCAGATGACGGGGCACAAATATCTCAGGCAGGCTGCGCTCAATGGCCCGCACAACAGCCCACGCTACCTCTTCTGGCTGGACCAGAGGGATCAGCGGTGAGCGGCGTACCCCTTCGATCAGCCGGGTCCTTACCATTGTAGGACAGATGCAACTGACGCCCACCTGCGTGCGCCGCAGCTCAAAACGCAGCGCTTCAGAGAACCCCACGACCCCATGCTTGGCCGCACAGTAAGCCGCCAATCCAGAGGCGCCAAACTTCCCCGCAATGCTGGCAATGTTGACAATATGCGCCTGCGGCTGGCGCATCAAATGTGGTAGTGCAGCATGCGTGAGCGCCATGAGTCCCGTCAGATCCACTGCGATCGTGCGCGCCCAGATGTCAAAGTCGGTCTCGGCAAACGGACCGCTCGGCAGCACGCCCGCGTTGTTCACCAGCACCGAAAAGCCCCCGGCTGCCACCGCTTCGTCTACCACACGCCGCACAGCCGTGTGATCAGCCACGTCCCCTTCGAGCGCCGTAAATCGGCGGCCCAGCGCTTCCACCTGCCGGGCGGTTTCAGTCATGTCATCTGAGCACAGATCGACCCCAATCACATGGGCGCCACGCCGCGCCAGCGCTACAGCCGTGGCCTGCCCGATCCCTCGGGCGGCTCCGGTCAGCAACACCGTCTGATCAGCTAACTGCATGATACCCCCTGTGTTGGAAATCTATGAGCTACTTTGCCGCAATGCCTGACGGGGTGGCCGCCGCCGTCCCTGCCGCCGTTCACGACGCAACTGGCGCAAGTAGCGATAAAAATCCACTTCCAGGGCATGACGCTGGGTAGGCACAAAGCGGCGACGGCGCCAGGCATCTTCCCGACGAATCCATCGCCACATAGCCTCCCGATCAGGTAATCCGGCCCGTCCCTCCAGCAGATCGGCCACCCATTCGGCCTGGACTTCAGCCAGCGGCATAATGGCCCCCAGTGGTTGCACCAACCCGATGAAATACAAGTTGGGGTGCTCAGGCGGCACCACATGCAGATAACGCGGCAGGTAATTATCCCGTACCTCCAGAAACGCTGGATCGAAAAACGGAAAGGTAACTCGGTAGCCAGTCGCATAGATGATCAGATCGACTTCGGCTGTGGAATCATCGGCAAACCGCACCTGCTTTCCTTCAAACTGCTGCAATCCAGGTCTGACCTGAATGCGGCCATGGCCAATAAGTGGTAATAGCTCAGTGGAGATGGTAGGATGCTCGGCCCCCAGCGGGTAGTCGGGCACTGGAAAGCCATACCGTCGCTGATTGCCTCGCGTCAGATAAACCAGCAGACGAAAGAGGGCACGTTGAACAGACAGCGGCAACCGTGCCGTCCACGGCGTCAACCAGGTATCAAGGGGCCGTCCCAGCAGGTACTTGGGAATCACATGCGCACCGCGGCGGGTCGAAAGCAAGACGGCTCGGGCATGATGGACGGCTTCGCAGGCAATATCGCAGGCCGAGTTGCCAGCCCCTACTACCAACACCCGTTTGCCCCGCAGCACTTCGGGCGTCCGGTAATCGCGGGCGTGCATGATTTCGCCCTCGAACGTGCCCGGCACATCGGGCCAGTTGGGACACCAGTGGTGCCCGTTAGCCACCATGACCGCGCCGTAGCGTTCCGTGCGCGTCACCCCGGTGTCCAGATGCCGCACCGTCACGTCGTACGTGCCGCCTTCCGCAGGCTCGACCCGCACCACTTCCGTACGAAATGTAATCGTATGCCGAAAGCCGAAGTGCTCGACGTAGCGCTCAAAATAGACAAGCATCTGCGCATGGGAAGGAAAGTCGGGATAGTCATCGGGCATGGGAAAATCAGAAAAGGCCGTCTTCGTCTTCGAGGTGTTGACATGCAACGAAGCATAAGCCGGCGAGAGTCCACTGTCGTTATCGTAGCGCCAGAGTCCCCCGATATCCGACCCCTTTTCAAAGCAGTCAAACGGCAAGCCACGCTGATGCAGCACCTTGGCCGTCACCAGGCCTGAAGGGCCGGCGCCGATAATGCAAGCTTTCATAGGCTGGCTGTCGAATGACCTTCTGCGAACAGAAAGCTGTCCATGGCATCAAGTGTCCCATGCAGTGCCTCTATCATAGGGAAATGTCCGATCTCGGGCAATATCTTCAGGTGGGCTTTCGGCAGGTTGTTGGTCATCTCGTGCGCATGCGTTACCGGTACCACCGGATCCTTCGTCCCGGCCATCAGCAGTACCGGACACGATACGGCTGCCATCCGTTTGGTCACATCCAGATGCGCCACAGCATATGCCAGTTGAAGCAGCCCCTCAGGACGATACCGTTTTGCATCGGAATACACACGCTCGACGAATAGCTGTCCGACTGCGTCTTGCCAGACCTCTGAGCGTCCGGAAAGCCGAGCCAGCAGGCGACGAAAGCGGGCGGGATGTGCCATAAGCCAACGATAGCCGATCCGAAAGAGACGACGCCCGACTTCGCATGCGGCCAGTCTGCGTGTCAGTTGCAGCAGGCTCACCCGGCGTCCGTCGGCAAAACTGCTCAGCAGCACCAGGCGCACCAGTCGTTCCGGCCGATGTACGGCCAGACACAACCCCCAGAATCCCCCCAGCGAATGTCCTACCAGATGCACTGGTTCATCCCCGACCAGATCCTGCAGCGCCTGCGCCAGCGCGGTTGCCAGGTGCTCCGCCGTCAGCGACACAGACAGCGTCCCCGCTTCACCGGGCAGATGTCCGGGCAGCGAGAGCGCATACCAGCGATGCTGCGTGCGTATGCTGGCAGGCATCAGCGCCACCCAGGCCCACGGCGAGAGCGTCCAGCCATGCAGCAGCACCACAGGCGGCCCCGGGCGAAACAGGCCGTCTGTCACCACACGCAACGGCCCCAGCGCGGTTGCTATACGGTACGTGATCATAAGCGGGTCCCTGTCCCTGACAGATAAATTGTCACCGAACGCCCCACCGGGGTCTTTCATTCGCTATAAGAGATGGCCTTCCATCTCTGGCCTACGTGAGCAAGCCCACAGCCCCACGTGCATCATCTGTCTCAAACGCATTGCCGCCTCCCCATTGTCTTCACGCTCCAGAAAAAGCGCTTTCCAATGTCAGCGCCCATTCAGATCCTCCGCAGCCCCCATGGCTGAAATCATGCCGCAAGTCAGCGTCAGAGCTGGAAAAACAAGAGGCAATCCAGACGGATCAACGAGTCACCTGCCTCCACGAAAGGCCTCCGACAGATTGCGTCCCTCCAGGAACCAGGTATCCGCAGCCGATCGCCGCATCTCGTCAGGATGTCAGTTCTACCCATTCCAGTATTTCTGCCCGGGGTAGCTGGCGGGTAGGCAGGTTGATCTCGATCCGCCGGGCCGCTTCACGCACGAACCCTTCCAGCCGATTGCGTAGCGTCTCGTACTCCGAGGCCTCCAGGGTCTGATCTCCCTCCAGCAAATAGGACTGTCGACATAGCTCCAGCGCTTTTCGAACGGCAGGTCTGCGGGCGAACAGCTCCCCTACCGGATCTCCCAGCTCCTCCAGCAATCGATAAAGGATCTCTGGATCAGGTCGGAGATGGCCGGCTTCGCTATGGTATAGCGCAAAGAAGCCCCGCAACGCTTCGGGCACCTGTTCCAGATCGAGGCCGTTCACCGAGAGTCCATGCGCCTTCTGCAGTTGTACCGTTGCGCAAAGCGTCACGGCGCGATACAACCGTAGCGCCGCCTCATCGTAGCGTCCCTGATGCGCTTGACGCTCGGCATTGAGTAACAGATCTCCCACCCTCTCCCAGCTCGTTGTTTCCTGCTCAGCAAGCCGGCTCAGCAACGGCAACCAGGCTTTCCCTTGCTCGCCGGCCATGCGAAATCCTGTCAACGCCTGTCGGTAGCGACACCGATCCCAGTCTGCCAGCCCTCGCACAATCTGATACAAGCGCAATAGCTGCGTTCGATGTGTATTTCCAAGAGAAAGCGTGTGTAATAGCTCCTGTACGATCGCAGCCGCCGCTACATAGTCGAAGCGATCCAGCACTTCCTGCACCAGCCGCAGTTGCAGACGCAGCAACACGTCGTCGGCCGCCACGCGTGTGGGGACGTCGGTGCCGGCCAGCACCTGGCGCAGGTCCTGCCGCACCCCCACGTTGAGCTGTAGCTCCCATCTCAACAGCATGGCGCCAATTACCAGCGCAGCCGACATGGTCTTGGTACCGCCTGTGTAGTTCGCCACCATACGTGCTTCTGGAAACCGTCGCCGGAGGCGGCGCTGCAGGGCAAAGAGAGCGGCCACGCACTGCGCCAGATCATCTGGATCCTCCCAGACGACTACTTCGTAGCGCGACGCTGCCAGTCCTGCGGCTTTCGGAATCGATTGATCTTTCGCCTCTCCGCCCTCCACCAACACCCGCGATTCAGGCGAGCAGAGAAAGCACACGAACCCGCGATCCGGTGGCAGATGCCGTATGGCATGGATCAGCGGCTCAGGCGAGCCGCCCACGGTCAACAGCAGCACCGTATCGACCTGCGTCGGCTCGGTTGTGTCCAGCTCGGCGGCCTCTCCCCAGAGCGAGTCGCTCAGGTCCTGGATGAACGCGCGGGCCGCTTCCTGCATCGCGTCCAGATCAGGAAATTCAAACACACCTACTTCCTGCACCTCCTGTGGCATTCGTCCCGCATCGATCTCGCGCGCGATCTGCATGAGCTGGTCCTCGTAGAAGACTTCGCCAGGCGCAACCACTGGGAAAACCCCGACCCCCTGCCCTTCAACCTCCCGGGCGATCAGCAACATCGAACGCTGAAAAGGCAATCGGATCAACAGAAACCGCACCTTCATGGATGGTACCCGGTAAATCCACAGGGACAAACGGAAGTTAATCCATCCAGCCTACACAAACCACAAAATTCCGCAGGATCTGTCGATATGGGGTGCCGCACTTTTCCAGACCTTCGGTTCTCCAAGCGTCCGATCTGGATCGATTCCCGGCCGGCTGCTCTCCAGTTCCCTCCAGTATACGAAGCGCACCTCCTTTTTCTCTCTCTAACCTACCATCCATAATCCTTCAACAACTCCAGATCGTCGATCCGATTGGCAAACGCCGACGCAAAACGCGATGGCTTCCCGACACGCCGAAAATCCCAAACGATCGGCCAGCTTCGAACCCTTACCTCTACCGCACAGTCCGCCCCGTCCTATTACTACTCGCCGCCTATTATCAGAAAATGCACTCGGTGCCGATAAAACCCCTCCGCATCCCGCTCCCTCCCCTCCTCCAACAACACATACTCCCGATAATAATCATAAACAGGGGCCGCCGACAAATAGGCGTAATCCTCTTCCGTATACTTCAACCGAAAGATCCGCGTGCTCGCCTGAACTATCTCCTCCAAACTGCCCCAAAACTCCTCAAATTCCTGCCCCCCAACGAACGACGCCTGAGCAAACGCTCCGCCTCCTCACAAAAACGCGCCCGACTCACCCACTCATACCAATCCGGACGAACCTTACCCGGCGCAAACGGCCCATGATAATCCCACCACTGCTCACCCAAAACAAAAAGCTTATTGACCTCACTTCTTGACAAATCCACACTACCGTGAATAGGATGATGGATGAGTGCATCTAAAAACTCCGCATCCGAAGGCAACTCCTCACGAGCACCCACCGCCTCATAACTCCGAATGCGCGCCACCACCTCCTCCTCCAACCGCACAAACTGATCCCCCACATGCCGCAACCCCAA